>JAUPKV010000327.1 GCA_030837265.1 Methanobacteriota archaeon | reverse complement strand
CCATTCCAGTTTACTCGCATCGCAATATTAAGTTTATATTTTTATGAAAAGAAAACTCTCGCCATCCAAAACGCCAAATAATTATTTATTTCAGTTAAAAACATAGATAAGAACAGTCTTATAGAATCTAATTCTTTAAACAAGTATTCATTTAGTCTCAATGACTAACCACATATAATTTAAAGAGCTTATTATAAATCTCAGTAAGTAATGCGAAACTAATAGTTTAACCCGAAAATCAAACTATAAAAATTTTAGACATTCGGTATGTGAAATCCCGTTTTTCGTGTTACTCATACCAAACGACATATTACACTTCTTTTAGACTGTTTAGAACAGACGTAGACATTACAGAACCTATAATCGACATATTTATATATTTAATATCGGAAAAAGGTTACTGATTTAATATAATAGGAGTGGAAAACGTGGTAGCAAAAATAGATGCTAACTCCTGTGCCGGTTGTGGAAGTTGTATAGGTAAATGTCCATCACGAGCAATTTCTCTCAATGACAATGATGTTTCCACAGTGAACGAAGACAAGTGCAATAACTGCGGTGAATGTTTAGATGCATGCTCTCACGGAGCAATTACTATTGAATAACCTTTGAAAAACCCGCTGTCTTTACAATAGGGTAATTAAAGTAGGTTTGACAATAATTTTCAAATCAAAAGGACCATATGGACACCAGAAAAGATATGGAAAATCTCAAAATAAAAAACTTTGAGAAAATATTTAAATGTTTAAGACAAAATCTCAACATAATCTACAGGCCTTTTGAAAACAGCTGCAATCATACCATTTTCATCGACCTCATCTGCGAATTTTATTAGCTCCCATCCCTCAACTCCGAGGCTGTTAAGATCTTCTTTAGTTTTTGACCATTCACTGAACCTTATATCTTTAACATCGTATTCCCAGATGGTCACACGCATCATCTCCAGTAAAATTGGGTATTTTTATTCCATATATTAAGTGGACGTATCTGCTATATTTAACTTTTTAAAAAATAGACTTGAGATCAAAACAACTAAAATTGATTTAACTTACTTAGCGAATTCAATCTCAAGCAATTTAGATTATAAATAATTTGAAGAATGATAACGAAAATCTATTTTATTTTTTTCAGATATAGAAACACCACGAAAATTACTGCAATCACCAAAATTGGGCTTATAAAAGGAGTCTTTTTTGATTTCTGTGTAGAATTGGATATTTCATCTTCTTTACTGGCTGGTTTGATTTCTTTCGTCTTATTACTGGTTTGATTTCCTTCTTGCCATTTACCCTGAGCTTTTATTTCTTTGATTACAGCATCTCTATCTGATACTGGACGTTTTCCTGGGAACCCAAAAGTCACACTGAAAAGCTGATTATTGAGATCAGCATCCTTTAACATCAGGAGTACGGATTCGTTTTTAGTAAATTCAGCCTCGTCTTCGACCAATAAATTTGTTCCAATTCTGGTTTTTACTTTTATAGTATCTACGGGCAGAGGATTATACAGCCATTCCTTAACAGTAATTGTATATATCGTGTGGTCACTGTATACGTTAATTCCGCTAACTGTGCCAATTGCTATACGATCAGAATTGTTTATCTGATATGGGATTTCGGTAGTTTTTGAATCTAGTGATGCAGCTACGAGATTTGGAATCATTAATACCAATACAAATGTGAGTATCAATGAAAATAAACTAAATTGTTTCATAGAATTTTCCTGTTCCTTAACTTACTGCATGGAAATTTTATTAATGTATATATAATTAGATAATTTTTGTCAATAGATTTAAAGTTTATTAAGATGATAATGGCAAATTCCCATGGCAATAATGCATCGAATCCAAAGTAAATCCACATTTAATTGCAAATTAGTTAATTGATTGATAAATTTGAAATCAAAGAAAAGTCGGAAATTTTAGATTGGCATGAAATGCTCCAGAAAAATCTATATGTCCAAGAACATTTTTCCAATTGAAGCGAAATTTAGAATCGGATTAAGAACTTCCAGTTTGTAAAAATATGAAATGATTAAAAAAAATTCTAAAGTGTAATTATTTTAGGATAAAGACACTTTTCGAATAGGTTCTTAAATTAAATCTCAACCAGTTCATACTCCCGGCTTCCGAGCCCGATTTTTTCTGCGTACTTGAGCAGGTAGGTCCCATCGACTTTAGGCCAGATGCCTCTGAATTTATCGGCTCCTTTTTCATGGTTGGAATGCAGAGCGGAATGAATTAGCCCTTTCTGTTTATTAACCAGATCGTAGCTGGCCTGGTCAAGTGCAACAGGGTCTTTTGAAGCAAGAATTCCTATGTCCGGAACAATTGAAGCGTCGCTCCAGGGTACACAGTCGCAGTCAGGAGTAATCTTGATCAGGAAGTTGATATAACCTACCCTATCTTCTTTTCCTTTTACGGCAGCATAAGCATATTCCGTCACGCACTCCAGGAACTCCGGAATATCGTGTTCCCAGTCGATATCAATGGCTTCTGCAGGGCAGACTTCCATACACTGCATGCAGCTTATACAGATTCCGCGGTCGATCCTCGAGACCTCTCCCAAAAAGGAAGCAGCTCCTACCGGACAGATTTCAATACATTTCCCGCAACCTATACACTTTTCTTTCACAACTTGGGGGCTTGTCCTGAAATGCTGGTCCTTTTTACCAGCGGCAGGGGCGCAGCCCATTGCCAGGTTCTTGACAGCCCCTCCAAAGCCAGCCACAATATGAGCTTTAAAATGCGACATTACAATCATGGAATCTGAGGCTACGATATCAGACCCAATTTTCGCGGTTTTGAAATGTTTGAGCTCAACCTCTACTTCTGTGACATTCTGGCTTTTTAACCCGTCCGAAATTATAAGCGGAGCCCTGACAACCGAATAATCGAAGCCGTGCTCTATCGCCGTCGTCAGGTGGTCAACAGCATTAAACCGACTCCCGGAATACAGGGTATTCGTATCCGTGATAAACGGATTTGCTCCGGCCGTCCTGATTTTATCCACTACCTGCCGGACAAATACCGGGTTGATATAGCTATCATTCCCATATTCCCCAAAGTGGATCTTGATTGCAGTCAGGTCCCCTGCACCCAGCAGTTCGACAAACCCTGCCTCATCAAAAAGTTTCTGAATTTTACTAATCGTGCTTTCCTGAGAATTTCTTGCCCTGAGATCTGCGAAATAGACTTTGCTTGTCATTCAAACGCCTCCTATTAAAAGAATCAAAGTAATGCGCTTACTCGTAAAAATTATATTGTTAAGAAAGTTCTTTTTACTTTTAGCTATTGCGGGTCATGTTATACGGATTATTCCTTGTATTCTCTGCCGCCTGGTGTTCTTACAAAGACCTTTTATGTGATCGGAAAAAAGGATCAGAGACATTCCTGTGTAAAGGTTATGCGGTAAAAACAAGATAATTTATAATAATCAGAAAAGCAGAATGATAAGTCAGTTGTTCATGTCTTTTATTATAATTGTCTCAGCTTATTATTGAAATCGTACCTGATCTAAGACAGGTTATTTTTTGTTCAAAGTGAAAAAAACATTGATTTTATGGTTTTCCCGTGAATTTCTTATATTTTTTTATATCCACTGCCATTTTCCTGTATCTTTCTTTCTCAAGCCGTTTTAGTCCGATTTCTGATCTTCTTGACTGGAAT
>JAUPKV010000326.1 GCA_030837265.1 Methanobacteriota archaeon | reverse complement strand
TTATATACCGCTTTTATGCAAGGTTGGCAATTACAGTTAGGGATATTGTCAGGAGTATATATACCTAAAAATTTGGGAAAGGATTGTTATCCAAAAAGAAAACAAATCGAATGAATTCAAAAGGTATCTTAAATAGTTAATGTTAATTCGAAAAGAAAAAAGTGGAATAAATAAAAAAAGGTAATCAAAAAATTACCTCAAAAACCAGTTGCTCCATACAGATAGCCAGCATCGTTTCCGTACACAAGCCATCCGTTAGCAAAGGCTATTCCTTGTAGTGTGTAGGTTGAACCGGTGGGTTCCCAGGAAACGTTGTGAGTGAAATGAGGCGGAAAAGTAGTAGTATTAAAGGTTACACCGTAACATCTTCCTGGATTTGTATTAGTGGTCACATACGCCCGTTCTTCATTATTGGGGAACGTTGTAACTACCGGCGATGCTTTTACAGGTCCATTTAGATTTTCAGTATCAAGTAAATTCAGAGTAGACCTAGCAAAACATTTTAAGCTACCGTTGCCTGGGAAGGTACCATCATCTGTTCCGATATAAACATAGTTACTGGTGACAGCAGGTGTTGATGTTGAGTGTACGCCAGTTCCCAGTGGTTTTATAGTTGCAGTTCCAAATGTTCCAGAGTTAAGGTCAAATGGAGCTTTTACCAGATACCCTTCCTTGATGGTATAGTATATATTGGTACCATCGTACACGATGCCTGAGCGGATGCTACCATAAGCAGAAGAGTCCAGAGAACTTACTAGACTTCCAGTTGCCTTATTAAAAGAACGTACTATACCTGCGTCATCCCCAACGACCACGTAATCACCTATGATTGCAGGAGCTGCTCCGTAGTAGCCACGGGTACTGCTGTCATTTCTCCAAATTACCTCGCCATTACTTGCATTCACGCAGTAGAAGTAACCTCCAATTGTAGCATAATTGGCGTCAAGCTCTACCGAGCCGAAATACAACTTTCCAGAATCATATTTTATGGGAGAATCAAGCTGGTAGCTTGATGGGAAATATATATCACTTGAATTATACCATGCAACAGTCCCATCCGTTGCATTTAGCGCATAAATGGTTGAGCCGATGTTTGTGCCCCCATAGTTTCCGTTTGACAAGCCAACATATAAACGGTTATCATTATATGCAGGTACAGAAAGCTCATAACTCCATGGATTGTTATTTGCAATACTGGTGTTAACCCATTTCTGAGCTCCTGTTGTCAGGTTAAAGGCATATACAGTTCCATTGTAAGTTACGCAATATGTGACATTATTATCATCAATCACCGCTCCTGAATCCAGCCCTGCATAGTCACCAGCAGCCGTTTGGCTATTCCAGTTGGTAGCAAAAGTGGTAGTAATGTTTTCGCTGGTAACTCCATTATTGTAGTTATTCCCCTGGAATGAGGACCAGCTTGAAGCTGATGCTGCCATAGGCAGCAATCCAATAATTACCATGCTTATCAAAAGCATAAACAAATTTTTATTGTTCATGTTCGGTACTCCATTAATCAGTATTTCTGTTCAATTTTCGATACCCACAGGTAAGCGAATTATCCTGTAGCCCGCTCACCCGTTTTTGATATATTCCCAATTACATTTCTTAATTTATTGGGACATAAATAAGCTTACATTACTTTGTATAAAAAGTAATCAAATTGGGAAACTATTGTTAGCCGTTAGGAACACACTGTGTCATTTTTTGGAACATTTAAATAAAAATATTTATTCTTTCACCTTTGAGGAATATTCCGTATCCGTTTTTATATACTTTCAGGTAGGTTAAACTCTGTAACTCCAACCTGGTTTTAAGAGATTTTATTCTGGAGCAGGTTTGCCGTGAAAGTTGGTGAGATCCTCTTATTTGAAAATCAGATCAAAAAAGGTTTTTAGGATGAAAAATAAAAAATTACTAAAAATAGAAAATTACTGATACTTCGGGACCAATTCGGTAATTTTAAAGTATCAGAATTTATTGGACTAATATTTTACATTGGTTTTGGTTTTATAGTACTGGTGGAATAATTTTGTAAATAAGGCGATGGCCGGTAAGACCATCAATGTCGCTCATTTCATCTGCGTTGATATGCGCATTCAATTATCGAACTTCATGGGGGAATTGTTTTTCCAGTACATAACTATCGATTGTAAGTTGTTCACTGAAACTTTGTAGTTAGAATCTATTGGAAGATTTTGCTTCCAATGAAACACGGCAGTCTGCAATTCATCGATTGAAATATACTTTCCGGACTCTGAATCCGGATCATTGAAAACGTTCCAATCCCCTTCAACACAATAGAGTTTTCCTCCATCTGTTCCAAAGTAAGCTTTGCCCTGGGAAAGGGCTGCTCCCTGCAGGACATATCCGTCATCGGGGGGATTGTATTCCCATACAAGACCACCGGATTCGTTCAGGCAAAAAAGGGAACCGTTCTCCTTTGCAGTTGTGAAGTAAATAAGTGGTGTTCCATGGTATGTTGAAACCGCTGGGGAGGATTTCACACCTGCATCTACATGATACGCCCATAATTCTTTACCATTACTGTCGTCCAGGCAGATCATCTCGCCTTCATATCCGTGTTCGCCCTGTCCTACGTACACTTTTCCATTATAGATTGCGGGGGTCGAGGTACTGAACATCTGGTCGGAACGCCATCCCTGGTTAAGGAATGTACCGGTAGAGTCATCAAATCTTACTTTCCAGACAAAACCAGTATCCTGTGCCAGTTCTGAAGTCGTATATACGTATCCGTCGTGGTAAGCCACAGAGGAGCGGAACCTTCCTGGGTCCTGGATTGCAAATGAAATCTTATTCGAAACATCACTGTCCAGGCTTATTTCATCGACAAGTACTCCGGTTTTCCTGTCAAGGCATGTGAGATTGCCTTCATGGGTAGAATATACCAGGTAATTTCCTACAACTGAGGCACCGTTCCATATGAAGCCGGATGTGTTCGGGCTTGCGTGTTTCCATAGTAGGTTTCCGAGGTCATCGTAACAATAATAGTATTTTATACCCACTCCGCCTTCAAGGCCTTCTGCAAGGTATATCCTGTGGTCGTAATACGTAACCGGACTTTCGGGACCTATATCCGTTACATGCACATTCCATTTCAGGAGCCCGGTACTTGCGTTATAGGCATAAAGGTTTCCACCTTCCGTTACCACAAATAGATTCCCGTCCCCGTATGCAGGTATCGAAGAATGTAAAATCGAAGCAGCATCAAGTTTTGCGTGCCATATTGGTTTACCTTCTGTTTTATTATAAGAATACAGTTCTCCACTGGAAGCCAGGACATAGACCATATCCCCTACAACTATCGGGCAAACATCGATATTCCCGCCAAAATCATCAGCACTCCACTTAAGTTTAACAGAGTCATCAAGGGGCGCATATCCGCCAGTAACACCGTTTCTATCGCTTCCTCCCTGGAATTGTGTCCAATATATTGCAGATTTTGCTTCAATCGCCGTTTCCGGTTTTACCGTAACAGGCAGAGTCACCTGGTTATTGTTTTCATTACTTTCCGATACATTGTTCTCCGTATCGACAAATACTGTAAACCCAAAATCTCCAGCCACCCAGGATCCCCATGTGAAATTTAGCTCAGCGCTCTGGGCAGGACCAAGCAGTTCAAAGGTTTTTGCAGCCAGCTCATTTGTCCCTTCTTTTACTGTCACCTTAAAATTACCTGCCATTGTAGTACCCTGATTTTTCACAACTGCTGTCATTTGATATGAACTATTTGAAAAAACTGCAGAAGGTGTGATCGATACAGGGATAAGGTCTGCATCCCCAGCCAAAGCAATTACATCTATTCCCCTTGAATTATCCGCACCGTTGCTCTCAGGAGCGGATCCCGTAGAATGAGCTTCAACTGTTATGTTATAATCTCCAGGAGCGGCTGGTGTCCAGGAAAAACTCACATTTTTGGCCACATTACTTCCGATCTTTGTTGTAAGGTAATCCTTCTGTTCACCATTAACCAGGAAATATATGGATACATTATCAGCGTACATGTTGCCGTTATTTTTTATAGCTGCAATGATTTCATTCGGATAATAAGGGTAGACACTTCCTGTTGCCACTGAAACATTTTGAACAATCAAATCTATAGAAGGGTTGTTAGCCTGTCCGTAAGCATAGACTTCTCCATCATTGCCAATCGTATATATATTGCCGTTTGCAATAGAACAGGCTCCTCCTACTGTAGATTCCCATAAAATATCGCCTGTATATGCATCAAATTCTACAATGTGATCATAACCATATGATGAAGTTTTTTTGCCAGCAAAGACCTTTCCATCTGCAACTGTCATAGAATTCGTCCATCCACCGGCATTACCACTCCAGATTATTTCTCCTGAAGAAGCATTAACACAATATACCGGAGAAACATAAACATTCCCGTATCCTAGTGCAGGAGTGGAATCAGTTCTTGGGATTGCTTTTTGTTCCCAGAGCACATGGCCATCATTTATATCCAGTGCATTCAATGCAGTAGTTTCATCAGTGTAGAAATCATAAGACGTAACATATACAGCGTCTTTTCCAACAGAGGCAGAGCACAGTACGTTATCTGTAATTGGAGTGGCCCATATTTTCGAGCCATTTTCCGCATCTACGCAATATACCTGTCCTTCATACACCGTCTGCCCTACATTTATTGTAGCATACCCACTTGTCAAGAATACTTTTCCGTCCTTATAGGAAGGAGCACCTTGTGCGGAACCTGTCACAGAGAAAGTCCATAAGAGTTCTCCAGTATACTCGTCTACGCAATAATAATGGCCTCCCTGCCAGTCAGAACAAAAAACTTTCCCATCCGCTATTGCTGGTCCGGCATTGCATGATACCTGACCACTAGGGTTTGTGAATCTCCATTTTTCGGTGCCGTTTGAAGCATAAACACAAATAGTGTCGGTGCCTCTTGAAGCAAATGCCATCCCGTTATCATATGCAGGAGATGACCATGAGCCATACGGGTCCGTCCCTGTTTTTGCAGTCCAGACTACCTCACCTGTTGTAACGCTCAGGGCTTTCAATAAATCGGAGTTGCTTATGACAAAAACCATGTTCTCAGCGATTACTGGTGTGGAGTCGATAACCGCACCTACTCCACTGCTTTTCCATTGTAATTGGAATGCATCCGGTAATTCCCCTGCATAAAAACCGCTATGTGTGACGTTATTCTGAAATTGCGGCCAATCGTTTTCTTCAGACAATGCCAATGGTATGCTTTGCAATATTGCGAGCATCACTATAGGTATTAAAATTAGTTGACGCATTTTCTCGTTCATACTACCCTCTTCTCTTAAAAAATTCAGAATTTCGGAACTATTCCTGCCAGTACTTATTGCTTTTTCAATTCTCTTTTCCGGCCAATTTTGAAAAATGCTTCAAAAAATAAACAGTAAAATATTTCTATTATTGATATGCTGTATCCGGTTTTCAGTTCCGTTACTGTGAATTGACCTTTAAAAGAGTTAAAAATCATCAAAAATGATGAAAAAGTGAATTTATTTAAATGTACTATTCTGGCACATAGTTATTAGTAAAATAGGTAACAACCTTCTCAAGGTTTGTTAAGGAGCTATTAATAGAGTCCTTAACAGACAAAGGCAGTAGATCTACACTCGTAAATGTAACCCCATCAAGTAATACATGCAGCCTTCCGGATGTGGCAATATCCGGCGACTATGCATACTTTGGAAATGGTAACAGCTACCTTCACCAGGTTAAGTGGGAGTTTATGCGGAGGTGCAAACCTTTGCATATCATTTTTTAATCGGTGTCGACATTATCAAAAGCAAGAGTGTTAATTAAACGAAAATAATAAATTTTCCTTTCCTGTTATTGGATTAAGCCTATGTTTTCATAGGGGTTTGGTTAACCTGTGCGGAGCCGGATTCATCCTAACAAAAGGTACATCCGGGAAGGAAATTCGAACTTCCTTGAAGTGGCAGGCTAACCGTCTTCCGGATCAAAAAATAAGAAAATTCAAGGAGGATTTGGGACCCCATATAGAGGCCCCAACTCTGATTCTGTTCTGTCTCTATATTTCTTTAATGCCTGAGGAAAAGTTCTGGAATATTTTTCTTTTGGTGAAGTTTCTGGTTTATGTAGTTGATACTGATTTCTCAGTACCTTCCACATGAGTTCTTGAGGCGGTAGTTATGCTCTGTCTTTTTCAGACGGGCTTAACATACACTATTTAGGAGGTATCATGGGAGGTTTGAGTTTAACTTTCGTTTCCTCCATTTCTGGTGGCCAAAGTAGGTTAAACTGGATGATACCTTTACTTCCAAACACCTACTATTAAAGTTACTTCATATAAATATAACAAAAAAGATAACGGATTTGAGCTTTAAGGGTAAAATAAAAACTTGATCAAATATATTATGCAAGAACTCAGCAAGATCCTATATGCTTATAAAAACAGGTACAATATCTAAAAGTCTCCTAAATCTGTTACTACAAAATGAGACTATTAAGAGAATAAGTGAGGGGAAACATAAAAACAATTTATGTTGTTTTTTTGCTCAAATTAAATAATGAAATTTCACGAAGAAGAGATGAGAGAAATTCTTTTATACAATTAAACTTAATTTGTTTTAACTCAAGATAACTTTAATTATGTCATGAAAATAAACCTATCATGGACATGTCTCTCAATAAAAAAGGAATGACCAGAGATTGATCGTGATACTCTTTACTTTTTATGGACGTGAACTGTTTCCTACCATCACCAATATTCAACATGGCTTTTTGGGCAGTGATACGGATGATTAAACGAGATATGTACGGTTACAGCAGTCATTCGGCACTCTTACAGGAGATGGCAATATAAGGACATCACATGTACCCATGTCTACTGTGTCATATCGCTGGATGGTGCTAATTCTTCTTGGCGCAATAGCTATAGTTAGCGCCGTTATCTGCACTTTTGTCGGGCCTGCTAATATTTTTGGAATGCAATTAATGGATACGTCAAAGATGTCACTTATCATTACCCAGATTAGACTGCCACGTGTCATCGCATCGTTTATTGTTGGCAGCGGGCTAGCAGCAGCGGGTGCAGTTATGCAGGGTTTGTTCCGCAATCCTTTAGCTGATCCGTATGTGATCGGTACATCATCAGGTGGAGCATTGGGCGCGGCAATTTCGATAGTACTTTTTCATGGTTTCTTGCTCCCTTTTGCAGCATTTTGTGGTGCATGTGTCTCTACCATCATCGTTTACGCCATATGTCGGCAGAATGGAAAGGTAGCGGTAGAGACGATTCTTCTTTCAGGTATTGCCATATCGTTTTTTTGCTCTGCTTTTCTTTCGTTTCTTATGTACATATCTGGAAATGATTTGCACCAGATTATGTTCTGGCTTCTGGGGGGTTTGTGGAATGCCACATGGAATAAAGTTTCCATCGGGTTTTTGATCATCCCGGCTATTGTTGCACTTTTTTTTATCTCCCGCGAACTCGATATTCTCTCTTTGGGTGACGAAGAAGCGTCAACGCTTGGTGTAAATACAGAACGTATAAAGATTATACTGCTTGGAGTTACTGCATTTATTACCGGGATTGCTGTCTTGCTTGCCGGTTCGATAGGGTTTATCGGGCTCGTCATTCCCCATATAGTCAGATCCGTTTCCGGATCTTCTTTTCGTTTCTTACTCCCGACGTCAATCCTTGCCGGTGGGATCATGCTTATGTGGGCAGATACACTGACCAGGACATTTATGAACGATATGCCGGTCGGTATAATTACGGCATTCTTTGGAGCACCATTTTTTATCTATCTCATAAGGAGGAGGATTCGGGTATAACAAATTCAGTTATTAATGTCATGGACGTCGATGTCAAGATAGGCACTGCGGAGATCCTACGTAAGGTGAGTGCGAGTGCTGGCCAGGGAATGTTTGTCGGAATTATCGGCCCGAACGGTTCAGGAAAGAGTACGTTCATACGTTGCATGAGCCGTACTTTGCAGCCGGTTGCGGGTAAGGTTATAATTGCAGGAAAGGAAATCAGGGAATATTCGCATAAAGAACTGGCCAAGTTGCTCGGTTTTGTGCCTCAGGAGTCCACACGGACTTTTGATTTCGTCGTGAACGATATTCTCATGATGGGGCGCTATCCGCATCAGAAGCTTCTCCGTCCTCCCGGGCCTCAGGACCGGGAGGCATGCAAGAAAGCAATGGAGCTGACTGGCATCTCACATCTTTCCGAAAGGAGTATCTCAACACTTAGCGGAGGTGAATGGCAGCGTGTCTTGATTGCCCGAACACTGGCACAGGAAACATCATTACTCCTGCTTGATGAGCCCATAAGTCAGCTCGACGTAAACCACCAGATTGAGATTCTAACTGTCCTTCACAACCTTACTCGACAGGGCTCAACAGTAATCTGTGTAATCCATGACCTGAATCTTGCTTCCCAGTACTGCGACGAGATTATTATGCTCGATCAGGGAACGGTATTTACAATCGGAACACCACACAATGTAATAACACCGGAAAATATCCGTGCTGTTTTTGGGCTTGATGTAATGATAAGGACACATCCGGTGACTGGCAAACTTTACCTGATTCCCATCTATCCCGAAAGACCCGGTAGCAATGGCGGACAAAAAGTGCATCTTATTTGCGGTGGCGGATCCGGCACTGGAATCATGTTTGCTCTTCATGCTGCCAATTGTAATGTCAGCACTGGCATTCTTGCCATGAATGATTCGGATTATTCTACTTCAATCCAATTGGGCATCCCCTGCATAGCCGAGCCCTCTTTTTCACCTATAACCGATATTTCACGATCGTTACTTGCAGAAAGTATCAGCACAGCAGATCTTATTGTTTTCACACCAATGCCGTTTGGGCAGGTAAACCTGGACAATGTGCGTATCATGTCGGAATGCTGTGATAAACCGATTTTGTTTGTAGCGGATAGTGTCCCTAGAAATGTTGAAAATTACATGTCAGGAGAGGCAACTGAAATTTTTAAACGTATGATTTCAGACGGCCGGGTAGCCATGGGAACCAGTATGGAGGTCCTAGGTCGGTGTTTGGGAAAAGATTACGGTAATTAGATTCTCTGTAAATAACTTCACAGCTTCATAGAGTTGTTTGCAGGTATCCTCCAAGATCAAGACTACTGATATGGGTGATTAGATGATATCCCTAAAAAATGAAACAATAGAGCGTTACGAACATTCATTTGTAATCCGCTTTCACGGAAGCAGAAATGTTCTCAGTACATCGTGGCTTAACGGTGGCTATTGTAAGCATTTGGCTGCGGTGTTCAATCACCAGATTTCACTGGAAGAATGTGAAATGTGTAAAACACTGAAAGATGTGAAAAAGTACCTTGAAAATGTTTCGGTGTCCCTCTCACTTGACCCAAACAATGTATGTGGTCTAATGACATGTGCAGACATGAAAAATACAGCTGTAGTTCCCATCTCTTACCGGGACCTATGTGTCTGTGCGATAGTGACTGCAGGAATCAACGAAAATGGTGGAAGAGCCGGGGATCCTGCATCATATTATGAGACTAACGAAAGTTTCGAACCGATTGGTGGCACGATCAATACTATTCTGGTCATTAATGCCGATCTACCTGAATATGCCATGGGAAAAGCACTTATGACTGCAACCGAGGCAAAAGCTGTGGCTTTGCAGAGGCTTATGGCACGAAGCATCTACTCGCATGGTATCGCTACCGGATCCGGTACGGATATGATTGCAATAGTTACGGATCCCAATGCAAAACTACATGTTTCTGATGCAGGAAAACATTCCAAGTTAGGTGAGCTGATTGGAAAGTCCGTCATCGGTGCAACACTTGAAGCATTACGTCTCCAAACCGGACTCTCTGCAGAATCGCAGATGGATGTGCTTGCTCGCTTGTCCCGTTTTTCAGTGACGAAGGAAGACCTTTGGCAAGCTGCTGAAAAGATCATGACAAAGTCTAAACATAATTCGGTGTCGCAAGAAGAATTTTTTATTCATTTACTTGAATGTGCAAAGAACCCAGGGCTTGTTGCCATGACGTCGGCAACTCTTCATATTATTGATGAAGTAGAATGGGGGTTGTTGCCGGAAAATGAAGCAAAAAAAGCTGCAAATAATATAATCAGGGGAGGATTTGGTTTCGAGAAGATGTCAGTGGAAGAGAATAATTCCGGCTCAATTCAAGCTTCGATCCTCTATTGCCTAACCAAAACAATATCTGAATTTATTATGCGTGAGACTGTTTTGAGTTCTGCAAATAAATTCGTGGAACTGTTATTGAGAAATTAGGTTCGTCTCCAAGTTAGTAAAAGTTAAAAATTACTTCTCGTGATCAAAGCTTCTTTAAATATTTATCAGCAAGATTTAGGTAATATTTTACCAATTTATTTTGAATCTCTAATATTTTGGACATTTGCGATATGTCACTTTTTGCCGATTATTATTTTATTTTCGGTTTTTAATTATCTCCACTATTATTGACTTAAATTAAGTTGTTTTATAATTTTTCTTTTTTATAAATATGTCAATACATAACGAAATATTCTTATATTTTACATGCTTTCATCAACTAATCAATAAAAGTTGCTTTATTTACATTATAACATAGGATTTTTTACTCAGCCTATGGTTTTCATGAGGAAATCAAACAGGGAATTATTTGTGTTCAATCAATACATGGAATGCTAAAAAAGTATCATTTATTATACCAATATCTAAAAATTATATCGAAATTATACATATAGTTTTTGGAGTTTTACATAACATAGGTTAATTGAATACAAAACAACCAGCAAATCAAAAAGTTGACTAAATAATCTGGGAAAATTTTCAACTGTATGGGAAAAACCGGATCACAAGCTCTTTAAATAACGAATTATTGGTCACTGTTATCCGGTTCCAACATAAATCTACACGACAGAGATGATAAAAATGCTCAAGAATAAATTTTTGTTTGTATTCTTAACACTCCTCACAACTACTCAGATCTTGTTTACATGTGTAGGGCAAGCAGCTGATTCTAGTGGGAATGTTACAGTCACTGACGATTACGGGGTAAAAGTATCAATAGTTTCAGAACCCCAAAGTATTGTTTCACTGGCCCCCTCCAATGCTGAGATTCTGGGAGCTCTGGACCTGATGGATCGAGTAGTTGGTGTAACCGATTATAGTAATTATCCCCCGGAAGCAGCTACAAAAACCAACGTTGGAGGTTATACTACAGTCAATGTGGAAAAAGTAGTGAATCTCACACCAGACATTGTAATTGCTTATTCGGGAAATGGTAATGAAACAATAGATAATTTACGCAAGCTTGGCCTGAATGTTGTGGTTTTAGATCCAAAGGACATTGAAGGGGTATTTAAAGATATTATTCTTGTCGGGGAGGCAACAGGTACAGAGGATAAGGCTGATGCACTTGTTAGTTCACTTCGTGAACGAGAAGCTTCAATTCGTAATTTGGTAGCAAAAGCAAATGGAACGCCGACTGTTGCTCATGTAGTTAGTTATGAACCGATTTATGTAGCTGGAAAAAACACCTTCCAGGATGAAGTAATAGGTGTTGCTGGTGGCAAGAATGCATTTTCTAAAATTGATGAGTGGGGGACTATCAATGTCGAAGACCTCATCATAACAGACCCTGATTATATTTTGATCAACTCAGGTTCTGGTATGTCGGATGCGAACGGGTCAAATCCGGTGTACAATTATTTTGCGCAAAATACTCAGTTGCAGGGCATCAAAGCTATAAGTGAAAATCATCTTATTCTCGTAGATGCAGATATAATCAGTAGGGGTGGGCCTCGAATTATAGATGCAATTGAAACTGTCGCAAAATTGATACATCCAGAATGCTTTGCTTTCCCCACTAGCGATTTTAGCGTAAGCACAGATAATGGATATGCTCCTCTCTCCGTGCAGTTTACAGACCTCTCAAAAAATGCAACAGCATGGAACTGGGACTTTGGAGATGGAACAACTTCAACAGAGAAGAGTCCGAACCATACTTATTCCTCAGCCGGAACTTTTAACGCAAATCTAACGGCAAGCAATGTAAACGGAACGTCCTCGAAAAATATGACAATAACTGTTCTGGAAAGCAGCAGTTCCAGTGGTGGAAGCAGCAGTGGTGGGAGCAGCAGTAGTGGTGGAGGTGCTGGTGGCTCTCCTGAGTCTCAAAATAATGTAGAAGTTAAAGAAATCTCACAGGCGTCCGTCATGAGTGGAAGTTCGGCAAATTTTGATTTTCCAAATCACGTTACTCCTGTCGTGAATATAAGCTTTGATTCAAAAAAGACTGCTGGAAAGACAACAACTATAGTTGAAATGCTAAAAGAAAAATCCACTCTGGTTTCGGGAGCGCCTGTAGATACAGTTTATAAATACATCAATATCTGGGTCGGCAACAGCGGATTTGCAACTTCAAGTAATATCGAAAACTCGGTTGTATATTTCAAGGTTGAACAATCCTGGCTACAGAACAATAAGGTAGACAAAACTTCAATCACCTTGAATCGGTATAGTGATAGTAAATGGGAACAGTTGCCAACCAGTTTATCCGGGGAAGATGGTTCATACCTTTACTTCACAAGCAAAACTCCCGGATTCTCCCCCTTTGCAATCACTGGTAAAGTAGAAGGAAAAGAGGCTGTGGCTGGAACTCAATCAAAAACCAGTAGTCAAGGGTCTGTAGCAAACAGTACGGGAACAAGTGTTGAGCATACTCAAAATACAAACACTTCTACTAAAGATAACGTTAAGTCACCTGGCTTTGAAATAGCTTCTGGTATTGTCTGTCTGCTTTGCGTATTCCTGTACAAAAAAAAGTAAAATAAAGTGAATTCTGTAAGTTGTAAGACTAGAAAAGTTGGCAAGTCATGATTCCTATGAGTGGATCTGTGAAATCTTCGTCACCAAGTTGATTACAACGATAAAATATGACTAATTAAATGACCTGATGACGCAGATTTCACAAGTTTAATTTAGTAAACCAATAACAGCATTGAAATTAAATTGTAATGCCTAAAGCTCCATCAATAGAAAAAAACCATTTTTTAAGGTGATTACTATAGCTGATACGAGGAATTTTGTTCTACAAGATGGAGATGGTAACGAGCACGGAGTTTTTTACAGGGAAACAGCCTCGACAGGCTGCACTAAAAGCAGCGAACTGAGGTAAAGGAACAAAATCAAAACCACAGATTATCTGACTTAGGGAACGAGGGACAAAGAAGAATCTCATTTACAAGGCATGGAAACAAACTGTTAAAGCTCCAAAAAGCAAGCTGTCTGGATGCCGGAAAAAATTAATAAGCCTTTTGTCAAGAAAGAGAATCTAGGGACAAACAAATAATTTAAGAGATGATACTAATGGTAGTAGATGCATTTATAAAATTAAACAAAGCACTTCTCGGTATCTCTTTGAATTCTCAGGGGTTCACCCGGTTTTAAATATATTCAATATTGTGTGAAACGCGAGTACTTCTTTTACATTTAATTTTTTTTATATTTATTGTTTATATAGTACTATCTGTAGTCTCATTTTCATTCCTTTACTAAATCAATTAAACTTGATTTAATTTTCCTTTCATTAAATTTTTACTATTTTTATAAATATGTCATCAAAGAGCGAAATATTAATATATTTATTCATACGTTCATCAGCTGATCAATAAAATTTGCTTGATTTATTTTTCAAATCGGTATTTTTCTCTCAAGTATCCACCTCCACAAGGATATTGAAAAGAAAATCATTCTATTAAATAAAAAATACGAACTAATTAGAAAGTATTACTTTTTATGTTGAAATTGGAGAAATAAACAATTGCATTATACCAATAATCAACTTGTGAATGCGAAGGAAGTGATGCATATTGGAAAGCACGTTAATAGAATCCGAGAATCTCCATCAGGAAATGGAATTGATGTTGGAAACGGCATCCGGGGAAAAAGTGTTCCGGAATGAGAATTTCATTGTTGTTAGGCTCCCAAAAAACAGGAACTGCCTGAATACCTCCTATGTCAACGGCGGGTACTCGGAAGGACTCGAAGCAGTTTTCAACCATCAGCCAAAACTAACCGAAGGCCATCGCTCTGAGGATATGGAAGGGGGAAGTGTTGAAGCATATATAAAAATTCATGCTGGACGGCTGGGGCTCAATCCTGAGAAGGTTGCAGCTCTTATGACGGCGGCGAAGATGAAGAACGCAGCTATTGCTACTCGTTCGTTCCGCACTCTTGAGGTCACAGCGATCGTCACTGCAGGTATCGAAGTTAATGGAGGGCGAGCCGGAGACATTGCTTCATGGCATGAGGAGAATGGAAAGTCAATCTATGTCGGCGGCACCATCAATACAATTCTTCTGATCAATTCCCGCCTTCCGGCCCATGCACTTACACGTGCGGTCATGACAGCTACTGAAGCAAAGACAGTTGCAATCCAGCAGTTGATGGCGCCCAGTAAATATTCAACCGGTATTGCCACCGGTTCCGGGACAGATCAAATCTGCATAATCTCCAATATGGACAGTCCCGATGTCCTGACCTGGACTGGTAAGCACTCGAAAGTCGGGGAGCTCATCGCATTGTGCGTTATTGAAGCTACAACCAGAGCTCTAGAACTCCAGACAGGACTTTCCCCAAATTCCCAGTGCGACATGCTCGTCCGTCTTAACCGTTTCAACATCGATGAGAAAAAGTATTGGGAGACAGCTACATCACTTGAGGGTGAGAATAAGCGGGAGGCGTTTATCAATACCCTTCGCGAATTCTCGAAAAAACCTGCTGTTGTCGCAATGGTCACATCCCTCCTTCACATTTGTGATGAAACTTCATGGGGACTGTTACCTGAACTTTCAGGTAAGAAGGCAGCGCTAGCCATGATGAAAGCGTTACCCGGTATTGCCGGCATATCGTGCGATCCTGACTGGAATATGCTCCTTGATGAGCGAAAGTCTATACTCGACAATTGGGTCCAGTTGAGTGCCTGGTGCGTCAAAAGTACCTGCGTGGGCTTTCCATGAACAAAAAACCCCCGGTTTATCCTTTTACAGCTATTGTCGGGCAAGAGGATATGAAGGACGCCCTCCTTGCAAACGTCGTTTTCCAGTCCATAGGAGGAGTCCTTATCCGGGGGGAAAAAGGGACTGCAAAATCCACGACCGTCCGTGCACTAGTCGATTTACTGCCGGAATGGGAAGCAGTTAAGGGATGCATCTTCCGATGCTGCCCCTCCGATACCAGGAACCTCTGCGAGTCCTGCCACGGGAAGATCAACGGAAATGAAAAACCGGAAACCGAACCAGTTAGGATGCGGGTAGTCGAGCTCCCGCTCTGCTCCACGGAAGACCGGGTGGCAGGGACGCTCGACATCGAGCATGCCATAACAAAAGGGATTAAAAAATTTGAACCCGGCGTACTGGCAACAGCAAATGGTAACATCCTGTATGTTGACGAGGTAAATCTTCTCGACGACCATATTGTCGACCTGCTGCTGGATGCTGCGGCAATGGGTGTCAATTTTGTAGAGCGGGAGGGTATTTCCTATTCTCACCCCTCCCGCTTCTTGCTTGTGGGGACGATGAACCCTGAGGAAGGTGACCTGCGCCCACAGCTACTGGACAGGTTCGGGCTGGTTGTCGATGTGCAGGGGGAGAAGGACAATACCCTTCGCTCTGAAGTAGTGAAACGAAGGCTCGCATTCGAGCGCGATCCAATTGCTTTTGTACAGCACTACGAACCGCAGCAGCAGGAGATCAGGGATCGCATCCTGGTGGCAAGGAATATCATTGTCGACATGAACGCTGACAACCGGCTGATCGATACTGCGGTAAAAATCTCCCTTGCGCTGGGTGTCGACGGACACAGGTCTGACTTGACGCTTGTTAAATCATCTCTTGCCTTTGCTGCTCTTGATGGCCAGAAAGAAGTCAAGCGGGAGCATTTCTTGAAAGCTGCGCGGCTGGCGCTTCCCCACCGCATGCGGAGGGGCCCTTTTGAAGATAGTAGGATGGATTTTGCTACAATCAGAGCCCTGATCGAGGAGTGTTACAATAGATGACGATTTTCTACCCGTTCCCGGCTGTCATCGGTCAAGAAAATGCAAAAAAAGCGCTTTTATGCGCACTCACCAATGAAGACATCCGCACGGTTCTCATCCTCGGAGAACCCGGAACGGGTAAGTCAATGCTGGCACGGTCTCTCAAAAGTATTTCCAGGGGGAAAAAACTGCTGACCATGCCGCAGAATATCACACTCGACCGTTTACTGGGCAGCATCGACATGGAAACGGCTGTCAGCACCGGAATGATCAGGCTTGTTCCTGGGATACTGGAGCAAGGGAATTGCCAGATTCTGTATGCAGACGATATCAACCTGATGGATGAAGGAATTGTCTCAAATCTGCTCAATACGTCCGAGATCGGAGATATCCTTCTCGAGCGCGAAGGTTTTTCCCATCATGCTCGCACCCGTTTTCTTCTGGTTGCAACCATGGATCCTGCTGAAGGAGATCTCTCAGCTGGACAGATGGACCGTTTCGATCTCTGTGTCACGCTTGACCCGGTCGAAGATAGCGAATTGAGGGCGGAAGTCATTCGAAAAAACCTCCAGTTCGAACGCTTTCCTGAAGAGTTCGTTCGTGAGTACGAGTCCCAGGTCACCGAGCTTGAAAAAATCCTTGATGCAGCATGGGAACGCCTCATATATGTCAGCATCCCGGAAGGCCTTGCTGATCTAATATCCTCGCTCTGTATTGAACTGGGAATCGCTGGACAGAGAGGTGACCTTGCCGTTTCAAGGGCAGCAATCGCCCTTGCAGCGCTGGACGGGAGAGATAGTGTTATTTTTGACGATATCAAGCTCGCCGCCCTGTTTGCCCTTGAGCACCGGCGACGGGATGTGCCCAATTGCCCCCCCCAAGCCCCATCGAAAAAAGAGGAGGAAACAAAGGACAGAGAAGAGGAGACTAAGGACCAGGATCGTGAAACCGGGTCGGAACCATCTGATGGGAATCTGCAAGACCATACTAAAAGTCGGCAGCAGGATCGGCAGGAGAGGGATAAACCGAATCTGCCAAATCCACTGCCCTCTCTACCTGCAGAACAGATTTTCGATATTGGATCGCCCTTTGCAGTGGTCCGGTACCTAAATGAAGTGTCCCGTAAAGTAACGCAGAAGCAGAAGAGCGGGCGCAGGACACGGGTTCTAAGCACTGATACATCCGGTCATTATCGATCATTCAGGCTTCCGGGTAAAAACCGAAATGACATTGCCATTGATGCAACCCTCCGAGCTGCAGCACCTTTTCAGCAGTTACGAGAAAGAAATGGCCTTGCGATCTCGGTAAAGAAATCCGATCTTCGTGAAAAAATCCGGGAGAAGAAAATCGCCCATACCATCCTGTTCCTGGTTGATGCAAGTGGCTCCATGGGTGTGCGGAAACGGATGGTTGCTGTCAAAGGAGCGATATTATCCCTCCTGACCGATGCTTACCAGAAACGTGATCGAATTGGCCTGATGATTTTTCGAGGGGCTGATTCACGCATGCTTCTCCCTCCCACACATAGCCCCGAACTTGCTGTCCGATTCCTCCGAACCCTTCCGACCGGAGGCATGACCCCTTTGACCAAAGGAATTGCAGATGCATATGACCTATTGACAAAAGGGAAATATGCGTCGTCAAGCGAGAACAAATCAATTGTCCTCCTTACCGATGGCAGAGTGAATGTTTCATGGAAGAACAACGGGTCCCCCTACAATGAACTGTCGGATTTGGCACGGACGGTTGCCGGTTCCGAGATCAGGTTTGTAGTCGTGGATACAGAAGAAGGCTACCCTCGCCTGGATTGTGCACTGACACTTGCCGGTGACCTTAAAGCTTCTTATTTCAGGCTCGAAACCCTGTGTGGCGGCCAGCTTGCCGGAACAGTGCAGGATTTTGTGTATAAAAACGGTCGATGACCTTGATTGATAACTAACAGAAAGAAATACTGAGGTATGATTATGAATCGACTTTTGACAGCTAAGCAACAGAATAAAAGCATATGCGGAGTTCTGGCACTCGTGGCACTCATCATATTTGCCATTTCAGTGCTTGCTCCCGGAGTATATGGACTGACTGATACGAACAATACATCATCAAAAAATACCACTGATGACAGGGATCTTTTTACCGACAAGGCGTACCCTGGCTACGCAACGGGATATTCTGTTGAGTATCACGGGACATACAAGGTCGTGAAAATTAATGATCCCTGGGGCAGGGCGGCCGAGAACCGTACCTATCTCCTCGTCCAGCGCGGTGAGGAAGTGCCTGAGGGGTATTCGGATGCCCGCGTTTTTACCATTCCCGTGAAATCGGTGGTTCCTCTTTCATTGACACACCTGCCTTGTATAGCCGCTATAGGTGAAACCTCTTCCATTGTAGGCTTTAATGGAATTGATGGGGTTTATGGTGATGATGAGGAATTCAACAGCCTTGTTAGTGAGGGTAAAATCGTTGAGGTCGGAAGCAGCGCTAATACAATGAGCTCCAGCCAGCTTGATATGGAGAAAATGATCAACCTCACACCTGATGTAGTATTCTGTACCGAACAATCACCCGAATACTCGGAATATGACAGCCAGCCAAAATTGCTGGAAGCGGATCTCAAACCAGCAGTTATTGGCGAATGGATGGAAAACGATCCTCTGGCAAGGGCTGAATGGATCAAGTATTATTCACTGTTCTATAATCAGGAAAAAACTGCTAACGATGTGTTTGATAAGATAGTACAAAATTATATCTCAGTGAAGGAAAAAGCAGCGTCTGTATCCTATAGACCCACACTCTTTTGCGGATTTGAATACAATGGTGTATTTTATGCTTCTGGCAATAATAGCTATGTGGGGCAGCTGTTCTGGGATGCCGGTGGAGACAACATCTTAGGAAATCTTACGGAAGATAGTGGAGATTTAGATCTCGATTTTGAAACTGTTTATGATCGTGCTCATGACGCTGAATTCTGGATGAACGCCGGATATTATTCCTATAATCTTACCGATATCGTGGCCATGGATGAGCGGAATTCGAAATTTGATGCATTCAAAAATCACAAGATATATACCTTCAATGCAAGGGTGAATGCAAACGGTGCCAACGATTACTGGCAATCGGGTGTGATTCATCCGGATATCGTGCTTGAAGACCTGGTAAAGATCCTGCACCCGGAACTGGTTCCCGATCATGAATTTTACTATTATCGGCAGATCACTGGCAACTACAGTGCAAACGAAACAGGGAACAACTCAAGCAGCGGAAGTGACAGCAGCAGTGACAGTAGCAGCGACAGTAGCAGCGACAGTAGCAGCGACAGCAGCAGTAGCAGCAGCAGCAGTGGAAGTGGAGGCGGCAGTGCCGGTGGTTCGCCCGAACCTCAAAGCAATGTCGAAGTAAAAGAACTTTCACAGACTTATATTGGAAATGGGAACTCCATAGTTTTTGATTTCCCTCAAGCTGTCACTCCTGTCGTAAATATCACCTTTGATTCAAAGAAGACTGTAGGCAAGAC
>JAUPKV010000033.1 GCA_030837265.1 Methanobacteriota archaeon | reverse complement strand
GCTCGCATTCAGGCTGCCTATTGATACTACTTCTTCTTTAAGTACCTGGTTTTTTGTATCAAGATAGAGTGTTATAAATTTTTCCTTTTTTTGCTCGCGCATTCTGGGATACATTAGGGCAGGTACTAACTCTTACAGTAAATTTTAACATGTAAGATGATGTATAAAATAAAAGGAGGATTTAAAATAGAATTTGTTGATATTGCGAAAGACCCTTTAGTAATTGAATGGTTTGAAACTATAAATGCTCGACCTAAAACAATTAGAAACTACACTCAGGGTTTAAGATGGTTTACGGAGTTCACGGGAAAGACTCCCGATGAACTATTACAAGAAGCCGAGCAGGAGATAAGAGATGGGCTTCTGATGAGACACAGGAACGTAAAGAAGTACCTTATAGGGTTTAGACAATATTTACAGGAAAAGGAGAATTCCCCGAATACAGTACGAACTCACATACAAGGCGCTAAAAGTTTTTATTCTGCCTTTGATATAGAGTTACCAAAATTATCTAACAGAGCAGGACATAAGGCACAAGCATTACGGAAACACAAGATAATTCCTACGAAAGAAGATATTCAAGAAGTCCTTAAAGTAGCGGACCCGCTGGAGAAGGCATTAGTATTAACAGGATGTACAAGCGGACTTTCAGCAAACGAAATATGCAATCTGACTGTAGGAGAATTCAATAGAGGATACGATAAAGAGACAGGCATAACTACCCTACCCCTACGGAGAGAAAAAGAAGATTTTGATTTCATTACATTCCTGAGCCCTGAGGCATCAAAGGCTATTTTGGACTACTTAGCTTATAGAGAACGAAAAGCAAAAACAACCGAACAACGCAGGTTAGACCAGCTTGAGAAACAAAGAGTATTCGCGGAGAGCAATTATCTATTTATTAAACGATATATTCCGCTGCAATATATGCAGACGCGAGACGAAGACCTAAGGAAGCTAGACCTTGATTCCATGGTCAAAATATATCACAATCTCTCAGACAAAGCAATGAAAAACGCTCCGAAAGGAGACTGGAATTTAATTAGAAGCCATAACATGAGAAAATATTTTTATAGCGCGTTACGAAACGCAGGTTGTGACACATTCCACGCTGAATTTTTTATGGGACATACACTGCCAGATTCACAATCACCGTATTTTGATCCCAAACCTGAGAAGTTAAGAGAAATATATCAAAATTACGTACCGTATCTGACAATACAGAAAGAGCTGAATGTTTCAGAAAGCCCAGAATTCCAGAAATTGAAGACTGAAAATGAAGTCCTTGCCAGGGAAGCGGTCAGGGCAACAGTTGAAAGATCAGAAATACAGAAGTTGAGAGACGAAATAGAGCAAATTAAAGAATTGACAGATGAAAGTAACTTTTTGCTTCAGCTTATGAGAGAAAGCCCTGAAGCTATAGAAATAATGAAAAATTTAAAAAAATAATTTTTATATTCTTTTTTCTTGCCCCGTGCTTGAAGGGTTTGAGCGTAGCTGAGAAATTACACCTAACCGCAGGGTTTTGTAACCCTGCTGTTTGTAGAGCCCCTTAAAACGGCTTATAATTATTTCGATTTCTAACGTGTGAGCTACCACCCGCTAAAGCAGGGCAGCTTCCTGATTCATTCCTCTTTCTATTGAAAGCAAATAATATTTACTGGTAAATCCCAATTTCTAAAAAAGAAGAATAATTAAAAATTTATTTCCTCTTTTTTCCACCCCCTAGTACAAGATTCATAGGATCCTGTACATAATGAGTTTTTACCCTCGAACCCCAGTTAGAACTTACAGTTCTTTTTGATTTGGTTTTGGTTCCCAAGTCCGGACCAGTAGGTAAGATTTGTTTAGTCTTGGATTGTTTAAATAATTCTGCTGTCCTTAATTCGATCTTTTGAATTGATACTGTTTTTTGTTTTTGAGACTGCTTTAAATTTAGTCTTTGCACCTGGCTGACCTGCTGGTTTTGAAGTTGTTTTACCTGCTGGTTTTGCGTGTTACTTTGAATAGGGCTATTTCTAGTAACATCTACCAGGTTTATTTTATTTTTCTGTCTTGCAGCCTGAGAGATGTCTGGGACCTGACTAGTTTTCATGCCCTGTATAGCCAACGGACCAAATACAGTAGATTGTTTTACATTGGTCCTTATTATTTCCTGCTGGTTTACTGGAGAGATCGAAGGGGTTTCTATTTGTCCTATTTCGTTTTGTTGAGATTTCCCCCTGCTAGTACGAGCCCTTACACTAGCCCGAGCCCTAGCACTTACACGCCCCGAAGTTTTTGATTCCATTGACATGATATCCAACACTGTGGTTTTTGGGGCATGGCCCTCTAGATAGAGCCGCCCGTGAGAATATACGTATGTATCTATTTTTTGTTCTGTTTTTGGCCGTTCTTTATAAACCAGCTGTTGAGCTGAGGACCTGCTTTTTAATACTGCAGTTTCATCTGATAAGAAATCAGAGAATTTTGATATTTCTTTACTAGATAGTTTTTTTACAGCTTCATTTTTTAAGACGTTATCCGCAGCCTCGTAGCCCTTTTTGAACCCAGGAGCACCAATACCCAAAGCAAGACCTATATCAAGACTTGTTTTTGTCGCTCCCTGTAAGCCAGCTTTTGAATAGCTTGATGCTATTTCTTGACCTGATCCGTACACAAGGCCAGCACCTAGAACAATATCTACAATTTTACCAGATTTAAGAGAAGATACTAAGACAGAACCTGATGTTTGCACAAGCTTACTGCCTGTTTTTTCTGCCAGACCAGTTATAGGTTTTACAAGTGCTTTACCTGCTGCTCCGGATACTACCTTTACGCCTTTTGTTGCAGCCCCGAAGACAGCCCCGCCAGCATAGTAAGCACCGTATTCTATAGCCTTTGAGGCCGGAGTCGTTTTAATGCCTTCGTATTCTTCCATTACAGAGTCCTGGACTCCTTCAGTTATTGAAGTATCGATGGTCCTGTAACTTTCAGCCGCTTTTTTATGACCCAGAGCTTCCAGCAGGTCACCATATCCATAAGAGCCGTATTCCCCAGGTTTAGATTCTATCAGAGTATCCCAGGAAGTTCTTACTTCTTCAGAGCTCGGAAGAAAAGCAAGTTTTGAAGCTAATGCCGTATTTGCTTTTTCCAGGATACTAAGGCCTGTAGTAGTTACACCAGATTCTTTAGCGGCTTTTATTACGGCCTGTTCTTTGGAGTAGTCCAGGCCAAGAGAGCCTAATAGGCCATTAGAATTTAGGACCGAGATATCAGAACTTGAGATATCCAGGGCTGAAGCTTT
>JAUPKV010000325.1 GCA_030837265.1 Methanobacteriota archaeon | reverse complement strand
CATGCAGTCCCATGTAGTAAGGAGAATGTAGTGCTTTAATTATGCAGACAGCCTGATAGTTTGTTACGCTGGAAACTACCATAAGCTGTCTTATTTTTTCCTCATCCGGAAAAAGCCTGTTCAGGCTGTTATCTACTACTGCTGCAGTAAATGATCCAGAATCAGCTTCTTTTTCTCCTGCCAAAACGCTCAGGAACTCATCTATTGAGCCGGAATCCTCGAAGGTATTCTCTACATCGATTTTTTTCATTAGATCGCCTCAGAAGGAGCTTGTTAAGATTACCATCAAAATCTTATAGATTACTGACAGTAGAGCCCCGGCGACCAAGAAGAAAAAGCCGCCAGCCATGAAGAAAACCATATACATACTGTAATCAGTATTCAGTAATGAGTGTAAATCATTTGAGCCAGCAATATTTTCCAGTTCTACAGGAGAAATACAGGACACCGGATAAGGTTGAGATATTTGTCTAAAATCAATGTCTGTTAAGCTATTGTAAGAAGCCCAGACAGCTTTTCTATTTCCTTTCGAGTCAAAGCCCATGTTATATTTTAACATCCTTCTTCCTGGGATACCTTCAATTTTGAAGGTTTTAAAATCGTCTGACAAATGCCCTTTCAAGAATCGGACATCACCTGCAGGACTGATAAAATTAACAGTTAAAGCAAGATCATCTGCAACCTTTCCACGGTTTTTTAGCTCTTTTGCAATATCTATAAAAGCCCGTAGATGAAAGAAATTTTTAGTCATTTTTCCAACCTTTAATGTTTTTTAGCTTTTAAGCCTAAAGCAAATTTTCTACCGTAGTTCTGGAAATCATGTTCACAGCATAAGCCTTTTAAAAATAATAACCCTGTAAATTTATACAGGGTAATTAATACAGTTGATCCCGAGCACGAAAATATTTTTATGTCGTTTTCAGCCAGACTCATTTTCCAACGAGATATATAATCACCTCAAAACGGATAGATTACTTCTATTATCTTCAATAGCAGATGCCACATAGCTTTAAGACACTGATAAGGCAGATTTACGAACCACATAAATGTCTTTATTCCGGCAGCAGTACCGCCTCTAAAAGAGCCATTTAGTACAAAACTGCATAATGCTGCAGTCAAAGCTATGAAGATATAGAAAAATGGAGTTACAAAAATAACACTAAACATTAACAGAACCAAATCTGTTAATTTGCTTGAAGCAAGGAAGAAAGTGTAAATTAAATTACCTGGATCTGGAATAAATACAGTTACCATTTTATAAATTCGCATGAATAGATTTTGTGCAGGGGCTTCGCTGAATTCGGGTACTGTATCATATCTCGAATCATCGAGAATATCTATCCATAAATTTGCATCCGTTATGTAATCTGTATCATCAAGGTTTATTGTAATTCCTTTTGACGGCAAAACTTCCATGCTTTCAGTATAATTTGCCTCTACTCCCCAAACGCCAGTCCACCAGTTTACAAGAGGTTCTAAGGGAGTATTTCCAATACTTGTGTTTAATCTCGCAGTTACTAAGTCCTGCCATAAGCTATGACCTATTGCAAGACCATTATGTATGACCACGTAATTTTCGTTAATTACTACAAAATAGTCTTTTGTGAAATATTGGCTAAATTGGCGAGTAACAATTAACTCATTATCGCAGTAAAAACTAATATCAGTATAAATCAAATTCCTTGTTATATTGACATAACATTGCTTTTTTCCATAATTTGTAGTGAGAGAAAAAGGAATTGATTGATTTCCTCCATCTGGATCATATTCAAATTCCAGATATAAGGCACTCAAAAAGTCGTCCTGATGAGTCCGGAATGTATTCTCACCTGACACCTGGTATGTAGTTAAGAAATCAGCATCAATAAAATCATCATCAGGATTATAATTGTAAATTTTTATTTCTTTATTTCCTGATACATCTTCTAACTCATATGTTCCGGCGGATGCGGGAAGCACAAGGCAAAAGAGAAGAAGAATAGAAAATAAAATTTTCTTCATCTTCTCCCCGCCCTTGAAACAATTGTTAGGAAGCCCATAAACATTAAGCAGCCCAAGGCTACACTTAAATGCTCCACAGCATAACGCCATTCCTCACCGCTTACTATTCCGTTTCCGTCAAAGTCAAAGGCATGACGACCATAAGCACCATAAGGTTGGGCCGAATAATTTGTATCGTCCACGTCATCGGAATTTGGAGGAGTCACAACACCAGAGCCAGAAGCAGGCAGCCGGATTAAATTAAAAGTATCTCCCGAGACTGTGACTTGATAACTTACCGTATCATAACCACTTTTTGAAGCCCTCATAGTATATGTGCCATTGGCACAATTAATTAAAAACTGTCCTCCTGTTCCTGAAACGGTACTTAATGTATCTGTACTGTTTGAAAGAGTGACAGTAACACCGCTTAGAGGACTAGCAGAATTATAATCTGCACAATTACCGTAATAAGACGAACCTGTTAAAGTTGTCTCTATGGGAGTTATGTATAAGTTAACTACAAAGTTTCCCCTTACAGTTAGGTTCCCTGTTGCAGTGTGATAATTATCTGCACTACAAGCAAAAGTATGAGAACCTAAAGAAACCGCTATATTATAGCGTCCTGCTGAATCAGCATAAACGCCCATGCCGTCTACAGAAACGAAAGCACCCGGAACTATTGCCTTTGTTTTTGAATCATAAACGACACCTGATAAAATAGCAGAGTCGCCAGTCGCCAAATAACGAGAATGTTGATCTAAAATAGAACTATCATAGACTAATTGAGCTATTAAGGTATCAACCTCATAATTTAAATTATAAGTAACTTGACCAGTACCTCCTTTTGTCCATGTCTGCCTAAAGACCTCATCACCGTCTTTTAAACCTTTTAATACAATTGTTGAGCCCGTAGGAAGCCATGAATACCAAATTCCTACAGTATCACCGTTTACATAATCGTCTTTATCAAACGTAATATCTGAGTTTTGAGTAATACTTCCCGAGACCTCGAAATAATCAAAGTCTAATTTATTTCCCTGTGCATCTCTAAGTATTACAACACCAGTACCAGAAGGGCAATTATCAGGTATGGTATAATAAATATTTACAGAATCGCCGCTAATCGTTGTTTTCTGGTATGTATTACTTCCCGGAGCATCAAATTCTAAAGTACATCCTGAAGCTTGATAACAATAAACTTTTACTCGTTCACCAGACCGAACTTCAGGAGTTATTAAATCCATTTTTGCGGCAGAAGGAATTGTATAAGATATTATTTTAGAATAACATAACATAGGGGGTAAACCCGGAACATCAGTTAAAGTAAAGATTCTAATATTGTAATTTCCCGATTCGCTAAATCCTGAAATATTATAGTAACCTGAACCTTGTGAACCAGATAGAGTTACATTACCTTTCACTACACCAGAAGGAGAAGTTAACACAACCCATGAAGTATAACTGGGAGCCGCATCACGTCCATAAGTAAAAGGTATAGAGGTATCCCCTACCTTATAACCCTCATCAACTCCAATTACATATGGATCTTCGGAAATATCATCAATGGTCAAAGGTTGTGTTACAGTTCCCGATGCTGAACAATCCCAAGAGCTAATAATTTCAAAATAATCTATATTATCTACTTTAGCACTAAAAGAACCAGTGTTGACACCATCTATATAAATATCGAAACCAGTCCCTAAACCATTTTGTATAATCATAAAACGCTTACTAGTCGCAGTTTTAACATTATCCTGATATAATGTTGCCGCTGTTGATGTTCCATCATTATAATGAATATTTATCAGAACACGCCTATAACTTACAGTATAAACCGTACCTGTTGCCGTGTTAAATTTATGCGTAAATGAAATACAACCATCAATAGGTTTATCGACAACTAATGTTCTGGATTGATCTTCAGGAATTGTAGTGGAAACGTAAAAATTACCAGAAGCTGAAGATAAAGAAAACCCTGTTCCATTAACTTCAGTTCCCCATCTTCCAGCTTCATCTTTATGGTCTTCAAAAGTTATCTCCCAAGCAGAACCCGGACTTGCCAGCAAACATAAGCAAGCTATTGCCATGGATGCAAAAACTATTTTTTTTTGCATTAAGCCCGCCTCCTTATTATATGGCCGAAGAAACCGCCGACAAGACTTCCAGAAAGGAAAATTAACACAGCCACGAAAATAAAGACATAGCCGTAATTAACCAAATTTTCGTATAAACTTCGGGGATCAGAAGTTATCCTTAATGGTTCTGAATGAAGCATTACAGTATAATGCGTATCATTTTCAAGAGTTAAAATCTGAGTAGAATTATAATTTGCAGCAATTATATTTCCGTTAGTGTCTATTACATCGTAATAAACTTCGGTTAAGGGATCAT
>JAUPKV010000324.1 GCA_030837265.1 Methanobacteriota archaeon | reverse complement strand
TTTTATTACAATCGGAGATTCCGAACAATCAATCAGTCAATTGATAGGTGCATTAGAATCTATTGCAACAAATCCTAAAAAAAAGGGAAAAGAAGATAGCAGTTTTTTTTTACCGATGCCTGAAATTCCGGAATTAGTACTTACTCCAAGAGAGGCTTTCTTTGCTCATAAGAAAAGAATTGCTCTTACGGCTTCTTCAGGACAAATCAGTGGAGAATTTATCATTCCTTTCCCTCCCGATATTCCTATCATTGTACCTGGAGAAAGAATAAATCAAGGAATTTTAGATTACGTAAATTTTCTGAAAAGTAATGATACGATGATTGTCGGTCCTGAAGATAAAACACTTGAAACTATTGAAGTAGTATGAAAATTCCATTACAGGAGCTGACATGGCATCCGTAGGTTCGGTCTTCAAGGCCGTGTTCCGAAATCCGGATCTGGTACGTATAGAACTTGCCTGGGCCGCTTATAATGGTGCCGACTGGGCTGTGTGGATGTGCCTGCTGGTGTACGCATATGATACAGGAGGATCGGCCGGGTTGGGTGCAATGGCACTTGTACAGCTCATCCCGTGCATGCTGCTTGCGCCATATATCGGCGCCTATACCGATCGTCAACGTCCGGGACGCGTGCTCCTGGCCGGATATTTGATAACAGGCATTTCCATGGCGGCTGTTGCATGTGCCATGTTATTCCAAGCACCTGCCTGGATGATCCTCGTTCTGGCTCCTTTTATCAATATTGGCATTACTATACCACGGCCTGCACAACCGGCACTGCTTCCGGGAGTAGTGCACTCACCTTCCGAACTCACAGCCGCAAATGTACTCTCAGGCTGGATGGACAATGCCAGTATGCTAATTGCGCCTGCCCTGGCAGGAGTGCTGATAGGCATTGGCGGCCCAAAGCTTGCTATTTACATGCTGGCAGTTTTATCCTTCATTGCTGCAGCGCTCGTGATTCCGGTTCCCGGCCCTCTTCCTATCGAGTCAGGAGGAGTACGCGGCTCGCTGACGACTCAGGTCCTGGAAGGTGTTCGAGTCGTGCGAAGTGACAAAAACATGCGCCTCCTGGTCACCCTGCAAGCTTCACAGTATATACTGATTGGAGCACTCGATATGCTCTTCGTTGTGCTTGCGATCTCCGTTCTGGGTATGGGGGAATCGGGTGCTGGTTATCTTCAATCTGCCGTTGGCGCCGGCGGACTTGTTGGTGCCAGCCTTACAACGCTGCTGGTGGCCCGTCGACAACTAGCTCCGGCCCTGGTGGTAGGGATAGTTACGGTTGGATTTGCCCTTGTTACCCTTGGTCTGTACCCAACTATCCTCAGCGCTTTCATCCTTTTTGCCGCTGCCGGCCTCGGACGCACTGTCATGGACATTACCGGGCAAATCCTGCTTCAGCGTTTGGCTGGACCGCATATGCTTGCATACGTATTTTCGCTGCTGGAGTCATTGATGAACATCGGTCTCGCAATTGGATCTCTCCTGGTACCAATCCTGGTGGGGCTAAGCGGAGCTCGGACCGCACTTATAAGCACAGGCATATTATTCTTTATAATCATCGCGCTTGCCTGGAAAGGCCTGCGCTCCGTGGACGCAGCTGCTACCGTACCACATGTAGAAATCCGTTTGCTTCAGTCCATTCCAATTTTCTCCCGGCTTCCGGCTCAGCAGCTTGAGGGACTTGCTCGAGCGCTCGAAATCAAGACTTACAGTCAAGGCTCGACAGTGATATGTGAGGGCGATAAGGCGGACTTCTACTTTGTTATTGTTGAGGGCGAAGTAGAGGTGAAATACTTAGGTGAAACTGTCGCTCGCCTTACCCGTGGAGAAGGCTTTGGGGAGATCGCTCTCATCAGGGATATCCCGAGAATGGCCACGGTGCTGGCAACGCGGGAGACGAAAATTTGCTGCCTTCGGAAAGAACTGTTCATACTGGCGCTTACCGGACACCTTCCTACAAGCAATGCTGCCGTTGATGTCGTTGTGCGGCGGCTGGACCGGCTACGTGCCATTGAGTTAAGGAAGACCCTTGAAGAAAAAAATGGCGGGTAGATGTCATTTCCGTTACTCGGAAGACATCCTAAATCATAGAGACATTACTGAGATTTAACCGACGAAAAGAAAATTTTCAAATTGCCACGGATCCGGATTGTTTTCTACGGCTGGATTTTCTTTGAAAAATACTTTACGGTTTTTAAGCGGTGTCCAGTCCGAAGGTTTGGAAATAAACTTCCCAAGGTACGGTTTGGCAATATCCAGTACAAAATCATGAGGTAAGTCCTCGGGTAATGTAATACCTTTTCGCGGGTTTTCAAGCATCCAGAGTACTGCAGCAACAATACCTGCCGCTACTTGAAGAGTAGTGGCATTCTGTCCGGGAGCAAGGGTTCTGGCTTCGTCAATACTTAATGCGCTTCCGGTCCACCAGGAATTATAAGAATGGCCCATCAAGAGTGCCCCTATAATATCCTCACCAGATACGATTTCATCGGACATGATCCTGAGCTTGGGCTGAAGCTCATAATTCCGGCATCGTAATTCACAAAGCGAGGAAAGCGTGTCGTGGCAGGGCATATAAGCATAATGCACGGTAGGCCTATAGATTGCCTTATCATCTTCACAAACAGTTAATAATTTTGAAAGGCCGTATGCTTCACCATGACGGATCACCATACCTACAATTTCTTCATCCGGTATCCACGATCTGACCCATGTATTAATGCCCATCTGGGGCAAGAAAACCATATTTTTTGGTCCGCACGGTGGTATCTGTGCCAGAGGAGGCAGTTTACTCTCATGAGTTCCCCAACCCATCTCAGCCGGAGCAGTTCCTTCTTCCCTTAATCCTTCAATGCTCCATGTCCCTACAAATTCATTAACTTCCTTTGGTTGGTTGGCAATCTGAGTATCTCTCTCACTACAATGGATCACTTTGACGCCCAATTTCTTCGCCAGTTGGGCAAAATCCCTGTTTTTTGCAAAGAGGGCAATTTCTTGTTCGTCCTGGGGAGAAACTTTCTTATCAGCACAGGTGCGCGCTGCAATATCCAGTAAAGCTTGCTTTACGAAATGGGAGATTAAACCAGGATTTGCACCGTGGTCAACAACAGCAGTTGGTCCATCTTTCCAATCACGAGAAAGTTCGAGCAATTTCATTTGCCGGAAATATAACGACTTTTCAAACAGGCTCTGCGTTAAAAAGCCCTCTGTAGGGTCCCAAACTTCAATGGAAGTATTGACGTACAATACATTATGATTATGACACCACTTAATGATTTCATTGGCACTTATATTCCATCCCAGATCAATGAGCAAGTCCCCATTACCCAGAAATTTTGACAATATTTGATCTAAACTTTCACGGGTAATTCTTTCACAGACATATCTTAATCCTTGATCGGTATATTTTTTCAAAGCACCTGATTTGTCTTCAAAGTCAATTATGGTAATGTTTTCCAGCAGAATATCGATTTTGTCCAGTAAAATGGGCAGAGTGCATTGTGAGACTGAGCCATAACCGATAATCAGTATTTTGTTGGAGAATTTTATTTTCATGACTTTGTTAAATGTAATGCAGAGATATAATTCTTCTCATATTTATAATGAAAAAATAGATTTTTGTTTCACAAACTTTTGTCAATGCTATTAAATATTTGCGTTAATTTTTTCAGGACAAATCTAATTTCAGCTTCGGAAATAAAGAAATTTGGGGACAGCTTAATATGATCGCCATCGGTTCCAGCAGTTTGAATAATCAAATGGTTCCGAAACGCTTCCTCCTTAATTCTTTTTGCTAACGCCGAACTACCTTCGATTTTTCCTGATGGAGCTTCTACTCTAAATCCATAAGCCATACCAATGCTGTCAAAGTCTTTAATAAACGAGAAATCCTTTATTATTAACCCCAGTTTTGAAGAGACTGTCTTTCCCGTTCTCTGTACTGCAGTTAAAATATCCTTCTCCTTAATATAATCAATAACAAGATTAGCAATATAAATCCCAAACAAATTGGTCGCAAATGTAGAATCAAACCCAGGGCGCTTTTCATCTACAGCATCGTACAATTCTTTATTGGCTATGACCGCACTCAAAGGATAATACCCCCCTGCCAGGGATTTACCCAGTAGCACTATATCAGGATCAATATTGAGTTGGTTAATATAATAAAAAGTCCCGGCTCTTCCGATGCCAGTTTGAATCTCGTCACATATTGTGATAACATTATATTTTTTAGCAAGTAAAATTAAATCTCTTAAGAAGTTGTCCGGAGGGATAATAAAGCCTGCTGCACCTTGTATTGGTTCAAAAAGAATTGCAGCTACTTCATTTTGATTTAATTTTAAATAAGATTCTATCTCCCCCAATATCTCCTTTACTATCTCTTCCGTGTTTGCGGAAAGTCTATGCGGAAATGGAAATTTTTTAACTTTTCCAGGATAGGTACCAAATTGAGATTTTTCTATATAATCATCATCAGTAAAAGTCATAGCTACATAACTGTATCCGTGGAATGCTCCTGAAAAAGCAATGACTGTGTCTTTCTTCGTATAAGCTTTTGCCATTTTGACAGCAGCTTCAATAGCTTTTGTTCCGCCTACCGGGAAGTATGGGATTTTATTTCCGGGATTCGGAAGTAGGTCAATAAGTTTTCTGGATAATTCTATTTTTGAAATGGAGTTAAAAGCAATAATATTGTCATATCTTTCGGCAGCCTCTTTTACAAAACCCAGGATAGTATCATTAGCATGTCCAAAATTTGTTGAGCTGTATGCCATTATTAAATCAAGATATGGCTCGTCCTCACCTTCAATCCAAATTTTAGAACCTTTTGCTTTTTTCACTAATGATAGAGGATCATAAATAACAGTTTCATCTATTGGAGTATTAAATCTTTCAATTTCGGCTCTAGTCAAAGGTTTCGGTGAATCATAAATAACAGCTTCATTTACCTGGATATTGAATCTCTTAATATCGGGTTTAGTCAAAGGTTCCAGTAACATGGCTTTCACCTAAAAACTTGATGAAACTATCTGTGTTTTATATCAAAAACTGGATGATTTTAGTTGTAGTAGCTTAGACCATTGTAGCTGCAGATGTAGTCGATTTAGCCGTAATTTTCTTCCATCTGCCTGAAGAGCAATTCCAATGTCAGACATGTGCAACTTACCATCATCCTAAATGTTGATTATATTTAAGAATGTTTTCGTAGAAAATATAATTTGTTGAAATTATCCTTATTATTATTATTATTATTATTCTTATTATTATTATTATTATTATTGGGTCGTGTCCCTGATTTATAGATTAATTCCGAAAAAGCAAGTACACCCCATATGTTAGATGATTATGTCGAGAAATTCTTCAGCTTTCGGTTTTCAATGATTCAAGCCACGACCCAAATGTTTGATTACCCATTTGTTTACTCCCAAAGCTTTGTTCAAACGATACAATTTTTTGTTAACAAAAGTTATATGTGAGATACCTTCTCTGTGATCTCTGATCCTGAGCCAACCTTTGAGGCAGCTTGACTATTTTTAAAGATCCGGTATGTCCTGAAAAGCAGCAATCCTGAAAGCATAAATGCAAGAAAATCCGCAACAGGGAAAGCTGCCCAAACTCCGGTCAGACCATATAGACCAGGAAGCACGATGACAAGCGGAATGAGGAAAAGAAGCTGCCGACTAATGGATAGGATAAAAGCGGGTTTGGCTTTTCCCAGCGCCTGGAATACGATTGATGTGACCACGTTTATTCCTATCAGAGGTGTCCCCAAAACCATAATAGTTAAAGCAGTTTTCCCCATTTCCATATATTCCGGATCGGCGCTGAAAAGGCCAAGGAGTTGTTCTTTAAAGAGCAACATTACGAATAAGCCGAAAATCCCAAAGACAGTAGTTGCTGCAAGAGATAGTTTCACGGCTTCGCTTATTCTTTCGTATTTTTTTGCTCCATAATTATACCCAACAATTGGCTGCAGCCCAAAAGCCATTCCAAGAAGAGGCAGGAAGATAAAGGAGATTATCTTAATTATTATCCCAAAAACGGCTATTGCCGCATCTCCTCCGTAACTGGCAAGAGCATTGTACACAAAAATCATCATTACATTGCTTGCGCTATCCATCACAAAAGATCCAAGGCCTATGGCACCGATTTCCTTAATAATATTCATATCCGGTTTTAAGGTTTCAGACCTGAATTTTACAGCTCCTTTTCCATTAATGCAGTATAGCAGAAGCCAGGCTGAGGCCAGCCCCTGGGAAAGCACGGTTGCAATTGCCGCTCCCTGCACACCCATACCAAAACCGAAAATGAGAATTGGAGCAAGGATAAAATTGAGCCCAACGCCCATCAGCATTGCGTTCATGGCTAGACGAGTATTTCCCTGAGCTCTGACGATATTCTGAACCGATACCCCAAAAACAAAGACAATTCCTCCTGCAATTATAATTTGAAGATACTGCCTGGCATAGGGGAGGATGCCGGGTGTTGCACCGAACAGCTGAAGAATAGAATCAAGGTAAAGCAGGCAGGGGACACCAATAAGTACGCTGACTATCAGATTCAGGGTAAACACATTTCCAAGCACCTTTTCCGCCTTTTCTATCTCTTTTGACCCCAGGGCACGCGAAATAATTGAAGCGCTTCCGGTTCCGAGAAAAATTCCCAGAGCCATGATCATCATCTGGACCGGAAAGGCTATGGAGAGCCCTCCTATAGCCTCTACGCTCTCCGCACCATAAGCTCTTGCTACAAAAAAAGTATCAATAATATTATAAAGAGCCTGTACCAGCATTCCGACAATAACAGGAGTCGAAAGCTTGACAAGGAGCTTCCTTACATCCTCTTTACCTAAAAAGTCACTTGTTTTTGTTGGATCTTCCATAATATGTGCGTCCTTATAGTTTTACTTCATCTCGTCCAATTTTATGGATGGAGGCTCGAGCCCAGGCTCAAAAAGTTTTCTAGAAGCCTTAAGAAGCAGTAACCTGAGAATCTCTTTTTCTTCAAATGTAAAATCCGAGAGGAGAATATCAACAAAAGAAGTCAATTTTTCAAAAACTATATCTCTCATTTTCTTCCCTTTTTCAGTCAGGTAGACCTTGTAGGCCCGAAGATCACTTTCGTCTCTTTGCCTGTGTACGTAACCTTCATTCTCCAGGCTCTGGATCGCTCTGGCACTTGTTGCTTTGCTTACTTTCAAGATCTTAGCAAGCTTTTCTTGAGAGATTCCGTCCTCATGATATAAAATCATTAAAAAATCAAATTGTCCGCTTCCAATCCTGTAATCTTCTAGTTCTTTTGCCATATAAGCCATATGGCTTCGGTAGATTTGGGAAATCGGGCCGCTAATTTCTCTTGAATCTTCCATAAAATGATTCTCCATTCTGTACAAGCTGTGGAGCTGTTTTAAGATGAAGCAGCTTCGGAATAGTTACGTATGGAACTAACCTGCATTAGAAGATTAGGAATGTATATAATAGTTACCTTGAAATTAAAGTCGCATCAGAGAATAAAAATATTAAAATTTCAAAAGGAGTAATCCCTTTCTTTTCCGTTTATTCGTATCTCAGTGCATCAACAGGCTTTAATTTCGAAGCCCTGTAAGCAGGAACCACCCCGGAGATCACTCCTATCGAAACTGCGAGGAGAAGCCCTTCAAACATCAGAGTATAGCTTAATCCGGTTCCTGATGCCATATCTCCCATCATTGTTTGGAGGCCCGATGAAACAATGGCACCCAACATAACTCCAAGGATACCACCAACAAGACCAACCATTCCGGAATTAAAGAGGAAAATCATAAGGATATCTTTATTTTTTGCCCCAATGGCTTTCATAGTTCCTATTTCCTTTGTCTTTTCAAGAACTGAAGTAAACATAGTGTTGGCAATACCTACAGCTCCTACAAGTAGAGACACAGCAGCAATGGCCCCAAGGAAAAGAGTCATAGTGCCTGTCATTTCCGTTACTGACTCAGCCATGGACTTTGAAGCGCTTACGGAAAAGTCCCTATCGTCCTCCTGGTTAATGTGTCTTGAGACCATGAGCTTCTTTTCGATA
>JAUPKV010000323.1 GCA_030837265.1 Methanobacteriota archaeon | reverse complement strand
TTTCTGTCATTATATTCCATTTCTGTTTCACCTTTGTTTTAGTTTTGTTAATGGTTTAAAAATAAGATTGTATAGAACTCTTTGTTTAAAAAGCAAAAATGGTTTTTAACAACAGATGATTATACGTCTCTTTATCTTCAATACATATACATGGTATTTAAAATCTATAAATGTTTCTATAAAAATAGAAATATACTTTCTCAAATGAAAGAAAATTTACGAGTCGGGCTTATGGAACAGACGAAAGTGCCTGAAATTCTAATTCGGGTTGATAATCGATAAAGAAAAACTGATAAGCCCTGCAAAGCACTCTTTCTCCTAAATCCACAGGAAATCACGGGTCCTTTGGTCTTTTACTTATTCTTAACAAACGTATTCGAGGGAAATTGAGGAAGAAAACAGGCAGGAAAAATATATTTCAATTGAATTGGAAATGAAAAAAAGATTTCACTTCCTTCTTTAATAATTATAAATACTACAACAGCAGATTATTATAACATACTAAAAAGAAGAACCAACTAGAGCCTGAAAAATGCCGGAAAACCGAAAAGAAGCTGAAATCTACATCCGAAAACTCCATGAAATGCTCCCTGAGCTTAAAGAAAAATATCATGTCAGTTACCTGGGGATTTTTGGATCATACGTTCGAGGAGAACAAAAGCCTGGAAGCGATCTGGACGTACTTGTAGAATTTAGTAGGGCCCCCACGATTTTTAAATTTATCAACCTTGAAAACTATCTTTCGGATGCTCTGGGCGTTAAAGTAGATCTGGTTATGAAAAATGCGTTAAAACCAAACATAGGCAAAAATATCCTTAATGAAGTTGAAGCCGTTTAAAGAGGGATTAAAACTCACGAAGTAAAAGATTACGTCCAGGATATCTATGATGCAATGGAAGCAGCAGAACAATTTATCGATAACTGGACATTCGAAGAATTTGCAGCAGACCTCAAAACTCAGTTTGCGGTAATTCGGGCTCTAGAGATTATTGGTGAAGCAACGAAGAACATCCCTTATGAAGTACGTGAAAAATATCCTTCTGTTCCCTGGAAAGACCTGGCAGGAATACGGGACAAATTAATCCACTCTTACTTCGGAGTAAATCTGGAAGTGGTTTGGTTATCTGTTAAGGAAGGTATTCCCGAAGCAAAACAGAATATCAAACGCATACTGGATGAAATGTGAATCTTATAACCAGTGAAAGATTCAATTCAATTATATTTTTCAGTAAAGATTAATCGATAAAGTAAAACTGCCTGCCCTGCAAAGCGTTCTTTCACCTAATCTACAAAAATAACGGGTCCTTTGGTCTTTTACTTCTCATGCTCAACAAACGTATTCGGGGGAGATTGTGGCAGAGAGCAGGCAGGAAAAACATATTAAAACTGAATGGAAATTTGAAAACATATCTATCTAAAAAAATCACACCTGGTTGAAAAAATATCAAGTTGTGTGGTAAATGTTGCCGATACTTCAATTTGCATACTATAATTCACAGAAAGTAACTCTGTTTTCAATCTCATAAATGAACTTACTAACCGAATCCTTTTGAGTGTAAATTATCAGGTCACTCATAGACCTGGTCACAGCAACGTAAAATAGTCTCCTTTCTTCCTCATATCTATCTCTTTTACGCGAAAGGATTGCCGGTTCAAAAATATCGGAATTTTCTATTTCACAGGGAAAACCGTAAAGATCTTCCACGACATTCAGCAAAAAAACGACTTTCGCTTGCAAACCTTTGCTTTTGTGCACTGTCATAAAAGGTACTTTATTAGGATTCCTATTTGAATCAAAGGAGATAGGAACATTAATAGATTCAGCACGTTCCATTAACCGACTTTGCATCATAGGATTTTTCCCAATTCTTGATAGAAGTAAAATATCTTTTACCTCATAGCCTTCATCTAGATAATGTTTAACTGAATCAACACAGTGCTTAGCGACTTGAGAATGGTATAAACCTGGGGATTTTCGATCATAGCTTGATTCATATATCTTTATGGGCTTTTCATCAGTGTTTTTAGCGTAAGCATCCTTCTCTATCTGGGAGCCCCTGTTATGTTTAATAATTTCGGCACCGGTATCTACTATGGACTTACAACTTCTGTAATTTATGGAAAGGTCAGTCCTGGCTGGATGGTCAAAGTATTCATGGAAGTTAACAAAGAAATCAAGATCTGACCCTGAGAAACCCATTATGCTCTGCCAATCATCGCCGACGCAAAATAACTTGCATCCTTCGTTTTTCCTCATAAGTTCGCGTATAAGCTCATATCTCTGAGCACTTATATCCTGATACTCATCAATCAAGATCTGATCAAATGAATTCCTGTACAACCCTTCGTTTTCTTTTAATTCTTTTACAGCAAGATTGATCATATCAGCAAAATCGATTTTGTTTTCATTTCTTAATCCATTTTCATAAATCTCATAGATATCCAAAGCAATGTAAGCAAACATTTTTTGCTTTAAAGACCATTTCCCGGTTTCCAGCCTTTGTTCAATATCTTTTGGAGATTGATTATACGTTTTAGCAATGGTTATGAACTGGCCGATGTTTAATGGAAGACGTTTGACATACTCTTTGCATTCTTTACTGACTTTATCTATAAGTTTTTCATATGGTATAGGGGTAAACTCAAACTCTTTCTCGAGATATTTTGCCTTCAGCGCCGTTATCATTCTTTCGACCAAAAGTTTCTCAAAATCCGGTCTCTTAAATTCATGATATGCAATTTCTAACAGAGAATACTTATCTTGCTGCGCAAACTTCTCCTTTTTTTCCATCATGCCTCTTCGATATTCTTCTGATGGGTTTTTACCCTGGAACCATTCAGGCACTCTTCCATTATTGTCTATCGCCCAATGTTCAAGATAGAGGTCATAATCAGGAAAGAAAAAATCCGGCTTTGGAATTTGTTTCTCACCTTTAGCATTGGTGTAGGCCATCCAATTAGCTGGACGTTCGTAGCGAATCTTCACACTTTCTCCATTCAGGTTGTGACTTATAAAAAAGTTAAGAATAGCCCTTTCGCCCTCACTCTTTACCTTTGTGCTGTCGAAAGCTGTATATTTTAGACTCACCATGTACCTGTAAAACTCTTCTTTTTCTTCAAAGTCATCTTTACTCTTGATTATCTCATTGTCATGGTAGAATTTCATATAATCTGTTATTTTCTTCTGGAAATTTCCATCCACTTTTTTATTTTCAAAAAGAGAATTAATATGGTAGGAAAATTCTTTTTCAAAATTAGAGTCTGAAAATTTAAAATTGGGACTTTCTTTACCTGAGCCTTTGTATCCATCTTTCAAAATTTTCCATCCAAATGAATGAAAAGTTTTAGCTTCTATATCTCCAATGCCAAACCTTTTATTAAGTCGCTCACTGATTTCTTTTGCAGCTTTGTTCTGAAAGGCTAGAACAAGTATCCTTTTTGCATTAATACCATCTGGTTCCCTTTCCCTCAGATAGGCAACTCTTGTGATTAAAACTTCAGTTTTCCCGGAACCGGCACCCGCTACAACTAAATTGTGTTTATCATCAACAATTATGGCTCTTTTTTGATATACATCAAGAGGAAACGGGGATTTTTGAAATAAATAATCGTACTTTTGGATTCTTTCCTGTATAAAACCCTCATTGTCATATATCTCAAATTCATTCAATAAATGGGATAATTCCGTCATTGATTTTTCAATAAAATCATTTGAAGGCTCATCCAATAGCTTATTTCTGTTTTTAAAAGGAGAGCAAGTGTTTAAGCAGTTTTTGCAATTGTCGATTAAACTTTTCCCCTCATGATAAATTAAATATGTCTCCTTTCTTGTAATGTATATTTCATGTTGTTTACGTAAATCTAATATGTTTTTTTCAATGTTTGCTTTTATTTCCTCGCCTATGCTTTCCTTCTCAATTCTTAATATTTTGTTTCTAATTTCGAAAAGTCCAATTGTGCATTTTTCACGCAAATCTCTAAGAAAAGTCATTATCCCACTGAAAATAGACAAAATAAATGACATTAATTTGTCTACTTTAGATATCGAATAGTTTTTTCTTCTATTATCTGAAACCATTCCAAAACCTTCTGAAAACTTGAGAACAAATATCGCATATACGACCTTGAATATATATACATACATTATATAAAAAATAGATGTAAAGAATAAATATAGATTTTTATATTAATTGTATAGATGCGCTTAGAGTTGATATTCAAAACCGTCCTCTTAAAAATGGAACTGATTTAATCTAAAAGACAGCCCTTCAGAATAATCCTCCCAAATTCACAGAAATCACGGGTCCCTTTGATCTTTTACTTCTCTTTTTTAACAAACGTATTCAGGGAAGATTCCAGCAGACCGCCGGCAGGAAAAATATATTCCAACTGAATTGAATAAGAAGAATAAATTCTTCATCAGTGTCCAGTTTCGGATTGATCCGATAAAAAAAGTATTCGGTTAACAGGTTTTCACTTTAATCAGAAAACAGTCCCCTAATGAAGATTGATCGATAAAGAGCAAAATTGATCGGCCCCAAAAAGTGATCCTTCTCATATGCAAAAGGTCGTAAGTTAAGAAGAAAAGTACATTTCAATTGATAGGATATTTAAAAAAGTATGAGTCCGCTTGAGCAAAGCGAAACGGACATCGTGCTGTTGCGA
>JAUPKV010000322.1 GCA_030837265.1 Methanobacteriota archaeon | reverse complement strand
TCTACCTGCCGAAAGTGGGATATTACAAATTGTCCAAAGAGAAAAATAACTTCTAATAAGAAAGAGTTTATATCCAATTAACTCGATTTTGTGAGAAATACAAAACTGATTATGCTCAAACCAAAGTGTTTCCTATGCTCTCGGTTTCCACTTCTGGTTCTTGTAATAAGAAAATAACGGGCTTTCCGCAAAAATCGTAATTCGCTGTTTAGCCTTTACCAAACTTTGATCTTTGTAGTTGATCCTTATTAGTGGACCCTTGTGAATAGGTCCCTGTTAATAGCAGATCGCAATTTATTGATAATTATTTAGAGGAATGAATATGAAAAAAGATATCAAAGGGATGGATAAAGAGGATAAAAATCCTTTAGGGGGCCCGACAATAATCCTGATGGGCGTTGGAGCGATATTAAGCATTGCCTTGTTCTATTTTATGTTTAAATATGCAGATCAGGGAAACATGATAATGGTTATTTTAACTGCGCTCCTGATAGTAGTCGTTTCATTTGGAACGATGAAAGGACTTACTTACATATCTAAACGTAAATTTTAAAATAACAGTCAGCGGTGTCTGACTACGCAGTTGGAAAGTCCGACTATTTCCACGAGATCACTGTTGTCCGGGGAATGTATTATCATCTGTCCTTTCTTAAGATAGGGAATTCTCCGCTCATATTCCTTCGGAACTTTAAGAGATGTTATAGCTGCGTCGTTGTTCAGGTTGAGGATCAGCTTCGTATTGACCTGTTTAAGCACAGTATCATCGATATCCTGAGGGTCCTGAGTGATCAAAAAGAGTCCCAGTGCTTCTTTTCTTCCCTGGCGGGCTGCGTCTGCGAAACGGGAGATGATAAGGCGAGAATGTTCCCCGTTTGCCTTAGAAAGGTAGCGATGAGCTTCGTCCAAAGCAAGGATGATCGGAGTTTCCTTGATGGCATCCGTTCCGGTTGTACTGAGTTTATTATCAACTATCAGGTTCATGATAGTGAGCACAATAAGGTCGCGAATTCTGGGAGCGCTTATGTATTCTGTAGGGAATACCGAAATCTGTCCGGGCTTGAAGATTTTATCCAGAATATCCGTTATTGGAGTTGCAGCCTGGTCAAAGACTTTTGAGTAGAAGTGGCTCTTCACTCTTCGCACAATTCCATCATACGAGGACTCATGTAACTTCCCACTGTCAACGTAGTAAGAACGGGTACCCTCATTGTCGATATGGTTAATGAAGTTGAGGTATGTGTGAGGTACATTTGATTTGAAAAATTCCCCAAGAAGCACCTCAAGCCCAATGTACTGGAGTTCGGACATCCCGGCTGCTGCGATAAGCCAGGGATTATGCTTTACGAGGGAGAAAGGAATCGTAAATTCAATTTGCTCAGCCCTTGACTTGTCCCCGGGGTATCTTTGCCCATCGACCTTTGCCACAAAGGCTTTTGTAGACTGAACCCGGCCATAAGTCACTTTTTCGGATTCATACCTGAATTTGTCGTCCTCAGTTAAGGTCTCGTTGTCCTCAAAGAACTGAGAATATTCATCCTGAGGGTCCATAATCACCAGGCAGGGGTTCTTTTTGGCCTTATCGGGAGAACTCCGCAGCCTATACCTATTGCTTTCTGTCATGAACTGGCAAAGGATATTTTTTGAAAGGAAAGTCTTTCCAGTACCTGTACTTCCACAAACGAGCATGTGCCTGAAAACAAGGGGGTCACCCATTGAATAATCATTTCTAAGGTAATATGCAACTGTCTCAGGCTCGGAATGGGTCTTTACAAGCTCCCCTCCAACGCTCAGATGCCCGAGAAAAATACCTTCTTCAGGAATATTAAGACCTGTCTGGACCTCAAGCCTGTCAGTAACAGGCAGGATGGGGGTATTGGGGCGAGGAATTCTATCTGCCATTCTTCGTGTGAGTGTACCGTCGGTCTTCCTGTACAGTATGCAGAGGGGATCAAGGCAGGCAAGAAACTTGTAGTCTGCCTCGTTTATAGGACTTGCGCGGGCACTTAGTATTCTTCTGGAGTGAATCTCAGTTGCGTCGTCTACTGCAAACTCCTGCCTGTACTGAAGTTTTTCAACTTTTGCAAAAAGTTTTTCTCCATTCTCATAGGAAACAAGCACATAAGTCCCAAGCCTGATATCGTTCCGCCTGGAAGATGTAATATATCCGGTTATCACAGCCCCTGAAGGAGTTATCTCAAGTGGATCTATCCCTGCGGTAATAATACCAAAGGCTTCCGAAGACAGATCAGCTGTTGAGACTTCACTGCCAAAGCCTGTAAATTCTTCAAAAGAGAAAGCCTCTTTTTCAGGAAGTCCGACAACCTGGGAATTCGCCGATGTATCAGGAATAAAAGAGCTGGGTTCAGCTGTAAGTGCTGTAGCCTGATTTAAAGCGCTTTCAAGAGTGTTGGCGGCCTTTTCTGTTATTTGAGTCTCAGGATTTGTTTTAATCTCAAGACTTTCCATTTCAGGAATTTGCTTAAAGCTCATACTTCCTTCAACTCCCGAGTTTATTTCTGCTCCTGAGTCTCCTCCTACTCCTGAGTTTATTAGTGAAGCAGGTCCTTTTTTGGATTTGTCAGAAATAAAAGCCAGAATATCGGCATCTTCATACTTCAACGAAATTACCCCAACGAATGTCATTATAATTAGTATCGGGACTCATGTTTTCAAAGAACTTATCGATTTCTTCCCTTTCAACTTTCCTGATTTTTGCGAGATGGTCTGCCTTTGTGAGGGTGAGAGGAAAACCGTACAGAGAAAGTTCAAAGAGCACTTTTTTGGTAATTTGCATGCGCAGGAAATCATCTTTAATTAACCCATAAGGAGCTTCGACTTTGAAGACTACATCCTTAGAGGGCATATAGAGCATGAAAAAACAAAGGGCATAATCCTCAGGTGGAAACGTATGCCTGAGTTTTTGCTGGATCACATTTGCGGCTGCAAGAGGTGAAGTCCCGTTAAGCAGTCTCTCGTAAAACCTGTTAGGTTGTAAAAACCAATTAGTGTAAGTGAAGTAAGTATTTATTGAACCATTATACCCCTTTCCGGACATCCCGGCTTTTTCCGGGGAAAGCACGTTCTTGAAAAACTGTGAATCAAGCATCCAGGGCAGGTCAAAAAACTCCTTTTTTTTCCGGACGCTGTCCATGATCTGTACATCCGTCGGATTTTTCACAAACCCTACCAGAGGCCTGCGATTTTCCAAAAAATGGTCCATAATGTCAATGTAGTTCTGGAGGATTTTCCTGGCATTATCGTTCTGCCGGATTTTAACCTCTTCATCATCGAGTACCATCCAGTACATAAGCTGCTTCGGGTAAATCGGCCCATCCATTATGAAAAAGCTCTCAGGATCCATCCTGTCTTTCATAAAAAGAATATGCTCGGATTCTGCAAGGTACATGGCAAAGCTGTGAACCATATCAGGAGCTTTTCTTTTCAGCTCATCCGGGGCAATTGTGACCAGTTTTGCTCTTCCAAGCCCCTCATCAAAGGTTTCCCAGCCTTTTGTCGCCTGCATAGCTACTTTCTGGGAAGAAGAATAAGCAGCACATACAATGGTCCTGCACCTCTGTACGTCAAGATCAGTAGGTGTTGCACCCAGCCCGCAGTGGCAAAAATCAACAAAAAGCCCGCTGTCATAAGTTTTCGGATTTGTGCTCCCACTATCACAAGCATAGGTTACCGGATACGGATCCTCACTCTGTGCCATAAGCTCGGTCCTGACAATTCCCCGAAAGAGTCTGTCCACAGCCTTAAGAATAGTTTTCCCGTCGAGCTTCAACTCCTCAAGCAGCGAATAAATATCAGTTGCCGTCTTTGGCTCCTCATCCTCAAAAGACCGGTCAATCCTCTTTGCAAGCTCCGAGATCTTATGCATATGCACGGGCTCAAGGGTCATACACAGAAGATACTTTAAATAGTTTATATATTTGTTGAGTGAAGAAGAAAGGGTATGGCACTACAGGAAATGGCTCATGTTCACTTGTTATAAGGTGTAGCCGATTGAATGACTCTTTACGGGATGGCCTTATATGCATTTCTTCAGTATATCAAAATTCAAAACAGAAACTATTTTTTTAATTTAAAAGGGAATTAGAGAAACCCTGTTTAAAGATATTTCAAGGAGAAAATAAGTCTTGATTCTCGTTTATTGAGTGAACATATTTACATATTTACTTCTGCACATAATTATTTACTTCGAAAACGTATACAGTCGTTGAAAAACGGGAATAATTGTGAGTTGCGTTTTTAACTAAAAACCCGGTTCTTGCAGGTTTTTTCTCACAAATAAGGGCATAGTTTAAAGTTAACATGGGTTACACGGTTGTACTGGAAAACAGTAGCAACAAACACTTAACAGTTTAAATTCAACATCCGATATTGCCTGTACTTATTTTTTCTCTCAACCCCGCGACCCCTGCGAAAATTAAAAGTCAAACTCTATCCAATTGAACAAAATAAAGGAGAGTAGGTTGTGAAGTATAATATAAAATTACATTTAGTAGCTTTAGCTACAGTATTTGTTCTTTCATTTTTGATTCTCGTACCATCAGAGGCATTTGCAGACCCGTTAACGATTACCGAAACTCGAATCACTACAAGTGGATCAGCAACTAATCCTGATATCTACGGTAATACCATAGCGTGGCAGGATACACGCAATGGTGGAAATGATGTCTATATGTACGATATTCCCACTAAGAAAGAAACCCGCATAACCACTAGTGGATCAGCAACAACTCCTTCTATCTATGGAAACCTGATAGTATGGAGTGATGGGCGCAATGGAAATGGGGAAGATGTTTATTTGTACGATCTCTCCTCTAAAAAGGAAACTCGTATAACCACCAGCAGTTTATGGTATGTTACTCCTCCTAAAATATATAGCAACATAATAATGTGGAGTTGCTCGGGAGATATCTACACATATGATCTTTCTACTATGAAAGAAACCCAGATCACCACCGGATGGGACCCTGCCATTTACAATAACAGGATAGTATTTAGCCGTGATTCCGGATCTAGCCCTGAACCCTTAAGCGACGTCTACCTGTATGATCTTTCTACTAAGAAGGAGATTCAGATTGCTACATATTTATGGGAATCTAATCTCCGAATCTACGGGAATATGATATTATGGGTGGAATCTTATGAGATGACTGAACCTGGGTGGGGCCCAGAACCTGACATTCTTATGTATGATATATCCACTGGCGAAACACAGTCGATTATAAACGGTGCAAGCAATTTTGAAATCAACGGCAACAGGATTGTACGAAGCAATAACTCCAACATCTACATGTACGATCTCTCAATGAAGAAGGAAACTCAGATTACAAAAAGCGGATCAGCATCTAATCCTCGTATCTACGTAGATAGGATACTCTGGCAGGATAGTCGCAATGGAGGCTCAGATATTTACTTGGGCACTCTGAGTTCATCGTCAAATTCTCTTGTTGCTGATTTCTCCGCATCTCCAACCTCAGGAAAAGCACCACTAATAGTGAATTTCACCGATAAAAGTACAGGATCACCCACCTCCTGGTTATGGACCTTTGGGGATGGCACTTCTTCAAAAGAACAGAATCCTGTACATAAATACACAAAATCAGGAAATTACTCTGTTACACTGAGAGTCTGGAATAAGACTGCTCTGAGTACGGTCACCAAAAGTAACTATATATCTGTTACAAACCCGGTTGCCGACTTCTCTGCATCTCCAACCTATGGAAAAGCGCCACTAACAGTGAATTTCAAAGATAAAAGTGAAGGATTGCCCAATTGCTGGTACTGGAACTTTGGGGATGGCACATCTTCAAACCTGCAGAACCCTGTACATAAATACAATAAATCAGGAAATTACACTGTTATGTTGAGAGTATGGAGTGGGGCTGCTATGAGTAGTATCAACAAAAATAACTTTATATCTGTTATAAGCCCCCCAGTTGCTGCATTCTATGCAACTCCAATCTCAGGAAAAGCACCTTTAGCAGTGAAGTTCATAGATAAAAGTACAGGGTTACCTAAATCATGGTACTGGGACTTTGGAGATGGCAGCACTTCAAACTCGCAGAACCCAACACATACTTACACTGTAGGAGGGTATAGAAAGTATTATACTGTAAGTTTAACAGTGCAAAATGAAGCAGGTAACAACACTAAAAAGACATATAATTATATCAGTGTAACTAAATGAACATCTGAAATAAAATCAAATCTATAAAAAAATTCGTGTTAAACGGGAGTGGGGGTAATTATTAATCAGTCTCTTTATTTATTGATTAACTAATTTGTTCATTAACCAGGAAATTCTTAATATTCATGAATTCTTGAGCCCATAATGAGAAATTCTCATTGATCCCCTACTTCTCGACCCCGCTAAAAGCAGTCAATGGTCGAATCTTAAAGATAATTCTTGGAGAAAATAGGTCTTTACTTGTTTACTGAAAGAACATATCTACATTTTTACTCCTGCATATAATTAATTACTTCGAAAACGTATACTGTTGTAGAAAAAACGAGGAAATGTCGATAGTGGCTTTAAAAAAGAGACTGTCACTTTAAGCTTTTTTTCGTCAATTTTGCATTTCCTATTTTTCAGTGTGAAAATTTAAGTCCGAAAATTAAGTGTAGACTTACAACGGGACGGTTACTGTAAGCCCTTTTGAACATACATTTAAAAATAACATCCTATGAAAAATGTTCATGTTTATCAGTTAAGTTTAGAAATGAATTCGAAAGAATAAGGAGAATTCAAAGATGAGGTTTAAACAGTTTATTAGTTCAAATAAAATATGGTTCTATTTAATTATAATCTTTTTCGGATTGATGAGCGCTTCTGTTACTCATGCAGAGAATTATACGCCTATTGCTATATGGGGTACATCTGGCACCGAAAACGGCCAATTTAATTATCCATCTGATATTACTATCGATTCTTTGGGTAATGTTTACGTTACCGATACAAACAATAATCGCATTCAGAAGTTTGACAGCAATGACGGTGGACTAACTTATAATTATGTTACTAAATGGGGTGAATTTGGCAGCGACGAAGGGCTCTTTTGGAATCCTTCTGGTATTGCTGCAGATTCTTTGGGCAATATTTATGTTACCGATTGGAATAATCATCGCGTTCAGAAGTTTAACAGCAGTGACGGCGGACTAACTTATAATTTTGCTGCAAAATGGGGTGAATTTGGCGAAAATGACAGCCAATTTGTTGATCCACTTAGTGTCACTGTAGATTCCTTAGATAATGTTTATGTTGCAGATTATTTTGGAAATTCTCGCATTCAGAAGTTTAACAGAATAGGTGAACATATTTTCACCCTGAATGGTGGGAACTTTGCATGCCCATACGATATTGCTGTCGATTCGTCGGACAATTTTTATATTCTTGATGATTGTCAAAGTCACGTTCTGAAGTATGACATTAACGGCGAGTTTGTTATGCAAATGGGTTCTCCAGGCGTCGGTAAAGACGAAATTGGATTAGCAAGAGGTGTCGCTGTTGATTCCTTGGGCAATATTTATGTTGCCGATTCTGGACTCATTAAGAAATTTGACAGTAGTGGTACTTTTATTATGGCGTGGGGTCCATCTGGCAGTGACGACGGTCAACAAATGGGTGCTGATGATATTGCTGTCGATTCTTTGGACAATGTTTATGTTGTCGATATGGGTGGTAATTGCATTCGGAAGTTTGCTTTAGAGAAAACTACTCCCACAATTACATGGAATAACCCTGTTGATTTAACCTATGGAACACCATTGAGTAACACTCAGTTAAATGCAAAATCTTCGGTTCCTGGAACTTTTACCTATACTGCTAACGGAACTCAAATAGATATAGGAACTGTTTTGAATGCTGGTACGCATACATTGCATGCAGATTTTAAACCCATAGATACGGCACATTATAATGTTGCATATATGGATGTTACAATTAATGTCCAGAAAGCAACTCCTACAATTTCCTGGAATACCCCCAAAGATATAGTTCAAGGAACACCATTGAGTAGCACCCAATTAAATGCTGTTGCTTCTGTACCCGGGAAATATTTATACACCCCAATTGCAGGAACTGTACTAAGCGCAGGTACGTATGCTTTAAAGGTAAATTTCAAACCTAAAGATACTACAAACTACAACAAAGCATCCGCTAGTGTCCTAATTAATATCCGGACTCCAGTGCAGAAAATTAAGCAAATGACTGCAACTGTAGAAAGTTTGGTCATTTCAGGCGAGCTGAAAAGGAATCAGGGTGACAAATTAAATGGAAATCTAAACGCAGCGATTAAGTACCTGAATGCTAAAAAAACGAATAAAGCAATTAATGAACTTAACGATTTTATCAATCAGATAGAGGCCTACGTCCAGCATGGAAAACTTTCGCCAACACAGGGACAGGCCTTGGTTGATACAGCAAATTCCGTGATTTATGTGCTTAAAAAAAGCTAAATAAGTAAAAATAGTGAATAATCTAAAAAGAACTGAGTAATACTCGAAACAAGGAGTGTGTTTAACTCCTCTTTATTATTCATATATTCAAATAATTCGCTGTTCATATTTCTATCATTTTTTTCAATTTTTTCTGATTTGTCGAATTTATCGACAATGCCCGTCATTTTTAATTTTTTGGACACAGCTTACTGACTCTTAATTCGTCTTTCATTAACAGAACCTTCAATATTCTTCCAATTTTAAGGAACTTTTTGAAGAAAGGTATGCTTGAGGAAAAATTGGTCTTTCCCAGCACATGCTGAAAGAACATACCTACATATTTACTTCTGCACATAATTATCTACTTCAAAAACGAATAATGTTATTAGCAAAACGGGAAAATTTCGAGTAGAGCTTAAAAAAGGTTATATAAGCTATTTTCATCAGTTCTACATTTCCCATCTGTCCTTATAAGAATTTTTGAACTTAACATTTAGAGAAATAGCTAAAAAAGGCGGTTTCCGTAAACCTTTCTAATATTCTACATTTCCCGTATGCAATCATATAAAAAACTTACACTGTTTATCAATTAACTTAGATTTTAATTCGAATAGGTAGGAGGATTCAAAGATGAAATTTCAACGATCTATTATTTTAAATAAAGTATGGTTCTGTTTGATTTTATTATTTCTTGGATTGATGAGCGCTTCTGTTACGCGTGCCGAGAATTATACTTTTGTTACAAAGTGGGGTTCTCATGACAGTCTCAGTGGACAATTTAATGGTCCAGGTGGCGTGGCTGTCGACTCTTGGGGCAATGTTTACGTTGCAGATACGGGCAATAACCGCATTCAGAAGTTTGCTTTAGAAGAACCAGGTTTAACAAAACCAGTTGCTGATTTTTCTGCATTTCCAAGCTCAGGATTTGCTCCATTGAAGGTTCAATTTACGGATCAGAGTACAGGAACTCCCACATCATGGAACTGGAGTTTTGGCGACGAAAGCAATTCAACAGAGAAGAACACAACGCATACTTATTCCTCAGCAGGAAATTATACTGTAAACCTGACAGTAAGTAATATAAAAGGTACAGATTCAAAATTATCAGCAATAAATGTTTCAACTCCTGTACTTCCTGTCTTCCCCGGTTGTACAAAATCACCGGTAGATCCGAACAATGATGGGCTCTATGAGGACATCAATGGAAATGCAAGGTTGGATTTTGCTGATGTTGTGGTATACTATAATTACATGGCATGGATAACTCAAAGCGGTCTGGTTGTGTACTTTGATTATAATAAAAACGGCAGAATTGATTTCAATGATGTTGTAAAGCTTTACAATATGCATTGAGGAAGAATCAGACAGTAAATAGGTCAATTTAAAAGGAGTGGGGAATTTATTAATCGATTTTAAAGCAGAAAGAAAAAGTATTGTAAGTAGTTTAAATTTTTTAGTCCTCAATAACTTCTCAGCAAAAAGTCCTAGAATTTAATCCGGATAACTGCTTTTACTTTTGCTCTTACTTTTGCTCGTACGTATTTCATCTCTTAGCTCTGAGAATTTACCGCGAACAGCCTTATACTCGTTCTTTAGATTCTCAAGATCACTCGGTACGGTTTTCACTCTTGACTCCACAAGTTCTCTCATCGGTTCATTTTTTAGCTCATCGATTAATTCGCAGCTCACATCTTCTTTAATTTGTTCGATTTCTTCAAGATATTTGCCAAATTTATCAACGAAATCTGTCAGTTTAAATTCTCTGGATACAGCTTGCAAACTCTCTAATTCGTCTTCCAGGGCATTTGCAGTATTATCCAAATTGTTCATATTCTGTTCTAACTCGTTTAATCTGGACATTAAATCCTGTTCGGATGACTTTGACAACTCATTTCCCCCCCTTAGTCATTGATCATTATCTTTATTTATTGACAAGGATAGTCTTAATATTAACAAATTCCTTAAGCCCGTAATGGGAGAGCTCTCTTCCGATTCCTGATTTCTTTATCCCTCCGAAAGGCAGTCTTGGGTCGGACCTGTGCATTCCGTTGATTACTACAAATTCTGATTTTATCTTTTTTGCCAGCCTTTCGGCTCTCTCCAGGTTTTCGGACCAGATCTTTGCTCCAAGCCCGTACTCTGTGGAATTTGCAATTTCCACTGCATCGTTCTCGTCCCTGGCTGTAATTATAGGTGCAATGGATCCGAAGACCTCAACATTGCATACATCCATATCCGTACTGCAGGGATAATTGTCGGATTGAAGAAGAATCCTTTTTTGGGCTCCCCTACATAAGTTATAGGCTCGACTCCTTTTTTTCTTGCATCCGACAATGAACTCCAGGATAAAAAAGCAGATCTGGACTTTTCAATCTGGTACTTACATTCTCCAATAGGAAATGAATCATAAGTCCAGTTTACTTCTTCAGTATAAGGATTAATGGATCTAAATTTCATACTCTCCCCCCGAAAAAAATCATTTAATAATATAGAAATTCTCAGTATTACAAATTGAGGATAAATAAATAGAATTCACACTTACTAGAGCGGGAAAACAAGTCCAATAAAGAAGGTATATTATGTAGTTACACATGTAAAAACAGCATAAAATACCAAATATATTATGGAAATGAAAATATGCTGTTGATGGATATAACAACATTCAAGCCTGAAGATAGTATGGAATTATTTAATCGATGGGAGCAGATGGAGAAGCTGGGCTCTCCAAAAGGGCTGAGGATAGTTGGCCAGTGGTTTGATGCAGGAGGGGGACGTGTAATCACTCTATTTTATGTGGAGACTGTTAGGGACTATGCTGTTTATAATTTCCCTTTTACCGATTTATGCGAGGTTGATGTTTTCCCTGTTATAGAGACCGATGAGTTTAAAGAGTTCGCCTCAAAATGCGTGGAAAACCGAAGTAAAATGAGGGGCTTTTGAAGAAAACCAGAGAAATAAGGATATTAAAGACTATCTTTACGGAGTAAGACCTCCGGATGCAATGGTTGAGATCTTGAAGAGCGCTCTTTTGAGCTGTCCTCCAAGACTTAATCGTAAAAAAAGAGTCTACTCGATCTCATCTCAAATACAGGGTTTCCGGCTTCATTTTACATGTATCTTGAAAAAACATTTGAAAGGAAATTTAAAAATAAATTGAGATAGTAGAACAACGAAAAAGCATGTTTTTTGATATCATTCAATTTTATTCTTTTTAATCCTGCATAAATTCGTGCAAACACTGCATCTAAAACCTATTTTTCTTATCTGTTTTCTGATAACTTGAAAAAAATCAAAAGGTTTATATTGCGAAATTGTTATGTTCATAACATAAAAAATAAAAATTTATTATTAATTATAGTTATTTTTTCGCTCAATAGTATTAAAATTGCAATAAGATAAAAGATGATTTGAGTATGATTTTATATTTATTTCATTTGATTAAGTAGTATATTATAGCCGAATTTGTTGTTGAAAAGTCAAATCAAAAGGAATTTCTAAAGAAATACTGATCACGAATGATTTGAACTGATTAAAAGATTTGAATTCAGAATTGAGATATTCTTTCGGGAGTGAGAATCTTTCTGCCATTTATTCAGAAGAATAAAAATTTAAAAATAGGGAAGCAGCAAGATGAAACAGATTAAATATTTCACAGGATTAGAGTCAAAAGCAAGATTAAAAGGGCATATGGCTCTTGCAGTGCTTATTCTTGCCCTTTTTGCAAACACACTTTACATAGCAGCAGCAGGACCGGAGGAATCTGGAAAAAATATTACAGATTCAGACAAAGGGCTTTTTGTTCGGATTATTGCATCAATAAAAGGGTTGTTCCTTGGAGAAGAAAGAGACTCGCCGGAATCTATAGCAAATTCGGAAGAGTTAGGTTCAAAATTAACAGCCGAAGATATGCGGAAAATCGGTTCCGAAGGGTCGGTTCTGAAGATTGCAACTCCAAACGTAATAAAATCCGCATCCTTTCTTGGAGACTCAAATCTTGGGATTTTTTCCCATATTTCAAACCCTCCCCTCATGAAAATGGATTCAGAAGGGCGTATAGTGGGGCAACTTGTAAAAAGTTATAATGTTTCGGAAAACAACACTCTCTGGACATTTTACCTGAAAGATGATCTCTACTGGAGCGATGGTACAAAAGTAACTCCAGAAGACGTTGAATTCTCAATGCGCTACTACGGAAAAAAGACAACCTGGGCCAGCTGGATTAATGATACCCTGGAAAGCTCTATGGTTTCGGGTGCCAACAATTCCGTTACTCTCAAATTCAATAAGCCCTACACCCGTGCAGATCTGGAATTTGCAACTTACAATATCCTTCCTGCCCATATATGGAAGACAATCGAAAAACCAATGGAATACGTAAATAATGGTCCTTATGTAGGCTGCGGACCCTACTATCTCAAGCTTGTAGACCTCAATGCCGGGAAACTGGTTTTCGAGAAGAACCGTTACTGGAAAGAAAAGTCTCCGGCATTTGAAAAAGTCGAAGTTCATTTTTACTCAAATGTGGATGTTGCTTCCCTGGCCCTCAAAAATGGAGAAGTTGATGCTTACTATAAATATGCGGGTTCATACCCTTACTCAGGCATCGAGCAGCTTGAGAAAACCGGGAATTTTGACTTTTTGAAAAAGCCAGATATAGGGCTCATCTTCCTGGCTCCTAATTTGAAGAAAGCCCCTCTTTCCGACCTGGAGTTCAGGGAGGCTCTGGCTTACGCTGTAAATTACAGCGAGATTGAACAGCTTGAGACCCTGGGATATGGGGAAGTCCCGAATCGCGGTTTTGTTCCTCCATCTATGGAATATTTCAAGGAAACAGAAAGACTTGAGTACAACCCTGAAAAGGCCAGAGAAACCCTGAAAAAAGCAGGATATTCAGACGGCAATGGGAATGGCATCCTGGAAGGAAAAGAGGGAAAAGACATCAAGCTTGAAATCCTCATACGGCCTGAGTACGCCCGTACAGGTGAACTTCTTAAAGAATATTTTGAGCATATAGGTCTTGAAGCAGAACTAAGAAATGTCGATGCAGATACCTGGTTTACTCTTAAAGACAGTTACAATTACGATCTTACAGTAACTCGCTCTACCCCCTGGGGTATGCTTATGCACGCAAACTGGGGAAGCGGTTATTTTGATTCCAGAAGGACAGGACAGGGAGTGATGCATACCGTGGACGATCCAGAATTCCTTGAGCTCTGTGACAATATACTTGCAACAAAGGATCCCGGAAAACTTCAAGAATATGCTTATAGATTGCAGGATTACTATGCTGAGAACCTGCCTGCAATTCCTCTCTACTGGAATAATGTGCTTACTCCGTTCAACAGAAACTTCGAAGGCTGGTACGCCGATCCGCTTTATGGTATCTATAACCTGGACAACTTTGTAAGTGTAAAAAAATAGGAACATAAAATTCTGGTTTCGGAAGGAAAAACGGGATCTTTAAAACTCTAATTGAAAAAGAAGGAAAATAAGTAGATGCCAGGGATAGAAAGTAAAGCAGTCAGGTATTTTGCCTCATTTGTGCTCATAACTGTCATCAATTTTATCCTCCCAAGACTAATGCCTGGAGATCCGGTAAAAAACCTTATTGGAGAGGATACTTATGTTTCCGAAAGGGTGATTGAAGAACTGAGAGCAGAAATTGGGCTTGATTTGCCCCTCTACAAACAGTTCACAATATATCTTTTGAATCTTCTGCACCTTGACCTGGGATATTCCTATCACCTCCATGCCCCTGTGACTGAGATTCTTATAAATAAAATGAGCTGGACCCTTATTTTCGTGGGATTGTCCGTGCTTGTCGGATGCTTGCTGGGAGGCTTTCTCGGAGCTCTTGCCGGGTGGAAACCGGAAAAAAAAACAAACTGCTTTATAAGTTTCGGTTTTGTAGTACTCTCCTGTATCCCACCTTATTTTCTTGCTCTTCTCTCCCTCTACATTTTTGCTTTTAAACTTGAAATCTTTCCCTCCAAGGGTTTTTATGATACCCCGGAAATAGGAAGTATACTGTATCACCTTTTTTTACCTACCTGCGTAATGTCTGTCTTTTCAGCGTCCAGAAACTTTCTGGTCATGCGTGGGAGCGTAATTCAGGAAAAGGAGCAGCTTTATACACTTTATGCCAGGGCAAAGGGTCTGAAAGATAACAGCATACTCTTCAGACATGTTCTGAAAAATGCTTCACTCCCGATCATTACCCTGCTTGCCCTGGACTTTGGATTTCTCTTTAGCGGAGCGCTGTTTATAGAGATCATATTTTCTTTAAACGGGATGGGACTCCTGATCTACGATGCGATAATGGGAAAAGATTATCCCTTGCTCCAGGGGGCGTTTCTGGTGATTGCCCTTACCGCCCTGCTTGCAAATATGCTTGCTGACCTGCTCTACGCCTCAGTTGATCCCAGGGTAAGGAGGCCTGCATGAGCCGGAAAGCGGCCTATATTGAAGATTACTGCATAAAAGAGACTTGCTCTAAGGAGTGTTCGGAAAAGCGGCAAGAGAAACACTGGTTTAAAGATATTTTTAAAGCTTTATTCCGGATGTCACGACAGCAAGAAGTTTTCCTGAAAATACCCGGTTCGAGTGGAGTGCTCCTCCTTGCAGTTTTTCTGTTTATGGCACTTTTTCCTTCTCTTCTTGCTCCCTATGCCCCAAATGAGCGATTTACTCCCTATGGAGTCCCTTCGGAGGATCATTTCCTCGGGACAAATGATATAGGAAACGATATCTTTTCCGAACTTATATTCGGGACGAGGATCTCAATAACCGTAGGATTTACAGCAGCCCTGGTCTCAACCTTGATAGGGACTATATTGGGCATCTGTGCAGGTTACTTTAGGGGAGCCCTTGACGAATTGTTAATGGGATTTACTGATATTGTACTTATTATTCCGAAAATTCCTCTAATTATAGTCTTGGGGGCATTCATGCGTCCGAGCATATGGATCCTCATACTGATTTTAAGTTTTCTTTCATGGGAATCAACGGCCAGAGTAGCTCGTTCAAAAGCCCTGCAGCTAAGGGAAACGGGCTACGTCAAAAGTGCACAATGCATGGGTTTTTCCTCCTTTCACATACTAGTTTCGGATATTTTACCCAATGTCAGCCATGTCCTGCTACCCAAGTTCATGCTGGCAACAGCTTCGGCAATGATTTCCGAAGCCTCTCTCTCCTTCCTGGGACTTGGGGATATCAGCATGAAAAGCTGGGGGATAATGCTTTCTTTTGCATTTTTTCGAGGCGGTTTTATAAAGGATATGTGGTGGTGGTATATGCCTCCCGGGATCTGCATCACACTTTGTGTATTGTCAATTGCACTGATAGGGTTCGGACTTGAAGCAAAAGAAAAACAATTCTCTAAGTTTGAAAAAGTATAGAAACATTCTAAAGAGGTGCAAAGATACTATGAAGTCCTGTTCTGGCAACACATTGCTTGAAGTAAGGGACCTGGGAATCTCTTTTAAAGGAGTAAAAACCTTAACTGCACTTTCAGGCATTTCCTTCTCTATCAGAGAAAGTGAAACCCTTGCACTCGTTGGAGAGACCGGCTGCGGTAAATCACTGGTCGCACATGCAATTATGCGCCTTCTACCTCCTGAATCCAGAGTGAAAGGGGCTGTAGAGTTCAAGGGAAAGAACCTTTTCAAACTTAATGAAAAAGAAATGTCAAAAATAAGAGGAAAAGAGATTGCAATTATTTTACAGGACCCATCTTTAGCTATGAATCCGGTATATTCAATAGGGCACCAGCTTGCAGAACCCCTTCGTGTGCACCAGAAGCAAAAGAAGAAAAAAGCCCTATTCAAAGCTGTAATAACCCTGAGGAATATGGGCTTTTCGAACCTAATTGAGTACATTAATTATTATCCCGGATGGTGCTCGGGGGGAATGAATCAGCGTTTTTTAATTGCAGCCTCAACCATGCTTAATCCCCTTCTTTTGATAGCCGACGAACCCAGCAAAGGACTTGATAGAAAACTTATAACAGATCTAGAGGCTGAGCTTAAGGAGCTAAAAGTTGAAAAAAAGGTTGCTTTGCTTCTCGTAAGCCATGACCTTGGTTTTGTGCGGAGGCTTGCAGACAGGATTGCAGTAATGTATGCAGGAGAGATTGTTGAGCTTGCCGACCCTTCAAGCATTTTTGAGAGACCTTTACATCCTTATTTAAAAGGTCTAATGAACAGCCTGCCTGAGAAGGGCTTTATTCCAATACCCGGCTCTTCTCCGGCCCTTGAGAATCCTCCTCCTGGCTGTAAATTCCATCCGAGATGCTCACTCAAAGAGGAGCGCTGTACTCAAGACCATCCTGAGCTTAAAGAAATTAACGGAAACTTTGTGAGGTGTTTTTTATATCCCTGAGGGCAGAGAATCTCTCAAAAATATACGGAGCAGGTCTTCTGAACCGAGGAAAGTGTGTTTTCAGGGAAGTCTCGTTTGAAATTACTCCAGGAAAGACTTTCGGACTTATAGGCCTATCGGGAGAAGGTAAGAGCACATTGGGAAGAGTTATTGCCGGTCTTGAAAAGCCCACTGAGGGCACCGTTTTTTATAAAGATAATCCACTTTCTGTGATGAAAAAAAACGAGTACTCAGACTTTCGACGGAAAGTCCAGATAATGTTTCAGGACCCTACGGATGCTTTTAATCCGAGGAAGAAAATGGGGAATTCGGTTCTTGAGATGATGGCTCTCCTAAGGATTCCGGGCATCGAGATGACCAAAAAAATAAAAAAAATGCTTACAACTATAAGCCTGCCAGAAGAAGTGCTCTCCCGTTACCCTTCCCAGCTTTCAGGTGGGCAGCTCCAGCGCCTTGCCCTCGGCCGAATTCTCTTGCTTGAACCTGAGTATATAGTTCTCGACGAGCCGACCTCTTCTCTCGATGTTTCGGTTCAGGCCCAGATTCTCCATATGCTTAAAAAAGTGCAGGTCGAGCAAAATGTTGGCTATCTCCTTATTTCCCATGATGAAGCTGTTATCCGTTTTATGTCTGAAAGCTGGGGATTGCTTGAAAATGAAAAATTGAGAATAATTTGTTAATTTAAAAGAAATCCAGAATTTTCTCAGGGCTCTCCAAAACTGTTATCCCTTGCAATCCTTTCACAATCTCAACGTTGCGCATATCCACGTCACGAACCAGGACTTCGACAGGTCCGCCTTTAATGGCGCTATAAAGACAGAGTTCTTTGCAGATCCCGCAGCCTTTGCATTTTAGAAGTTCTATCTGGTCTGTGGAACCGTTTTTTTCAGAGATCGCTCCATGAGGGCATTTATCTCTCGGAGGGCAATCTTCACAATGCTTGCACTGTTTTCGGTCAATATTATAGGGCATTTCCGACATAAGTGAACCTTCGATATCTACAGGCACAATGTAAACAGGTACTCTTCCTTTGACAGCCTGTGCAACGGCGTTGGTTACAAGGGAATCGGCAATCCCATAAGCGATTTTAGAAACCGTATTTGAGGTTGCAGGGGTAACGAAAAGAGCATCATACTTATCAAGAAGGAAGCGCCCAACCTTCGGAGAACTCGAACCCTGCTCGCTTTCCCTAAAGATTTCCTCAAGATAATCTCCTCCGGAAATTTGAATGATTTTCTGTTCAAGCCCGTACATGCGCAGAACCTCCTCTGCAGCCCTGGAGACATAGGTGTTTATGGAAATTAGGGGGTCTTTCAGCTTAATTTCATTAAAAACCTGGTAGCTGCGGTCCAGAAAGTGACCGGCACCTGTGATGCCCCAGGCGATTCTCTGAAAACTCATGAAAAGAAATCATGCCAGAGGAGGATGATATAATTTTCTAAAATATGAAAGCTTTTCTTTAACCTCTACAACTCACAGGAAACAAGAAGATATTAAAAGGTGCAATCTGAGACGATGAGAAGCAGACTAATATTCTCCCGCAATCTGACAGGGGAGTACGTCCAGCTTCTCTGAATTCAAAGCTGTAAGCCTCCAGAAATCCCCATAAAGCAAAAATGCCCGGGAGCTCGAGAGAGCCTTCAAAAAAGAACTGCAGGAAATCAACCTTTTTGCTCTTAAGGTACTGCCTACTTAGCAGCTACTGTAGTGGTGGGAAATTGGCCTGTGCCTGATGTCCTGTACAAAGCTCATGGTGGTTCAGGGCTATCTGTGCAGAGCTTTCGGCAGCTCGGGCTAAGCTCGGGCTATATTGAAAGACATATTCAGCTCTCAAGACCGATCTTTATATTCCTTATCTGCTTCCTGGCCGACTTCAGAGCAATAATCTTTATATGCTTGAAAAATGAGTTTCCCGTTTGAAATGCTTTATTTCAAATATACAGGCAAAATGATTTTATAGATTAATGATTTTAAGAACTGATAGAGTGTAACCCGATACCTTTTATTTCACGGGACTTTGTAACTAAAATGATCAGACTTTTAATTTTTTATTTTGATGATTCGGGCTGGAACCTGAGCAAAAAAAGAACTAAGAGTCGGCGAGATAATTAATTGGAATGTGAGATGTTTAAGGTGAAAGATTCTTCTTCTTGATGATTAAAATGTATCGGATAAGGAAATCCTCATATCTACATCCATTGGGCGAACCTAGCTCTCATGTTTTTTACCGAAAATATGATAAAGAAATAAAATATAAAAAGTAGAATAATCAAAAATTATAGCTTTTTATGACTTTTTTTATCGAATAGCCACATTTTATTGATTAAATATTCATTTAATTAAAATATTTAACATATTTATTATTGAGGAACTATATTATGGCTTAAAATTAAAAAAAAGAAGAAAAAGACTTTATTTCAAAAGCTATTTAAAATAATTCCAATATATTAATTGAATTTGAAAGTCTATCTCTTTTTCCCCGAGCAATTCACTCATATTTTCCGGGACTACTTTAAAATAAGTAAAATATATTCTATATGTTTTATATTAATTAAAATTATATGTTTATTTAACTCATAAGCAATGAGAAAATTAAACAGATAAAATTTCGAATTTTAAAACGAGTTCCCAAAAAAAATTAAAAATTATTGCTATGGGTATTTCACGGCTGTGGATAAGTTTCTTAAAAAAATCATATGCATATGTTTTCTCAGCAGAGTACTAAAAGAAATCTATAGGAGTAAATGAAAAGGAGGGAAAATGCCTATGCCAGGAATGGGACTGAGTATCTGGAATATATCCAATGTTAAACAGATTGCGTATTTGAACCTTATTGGTATAAACATTGCCAATGTATACTTTTAAATTTAATGCAAAAAGAGACCAATCGGAATAAATGAAAAGGAGGGAAAATGCCTATGCCAGGAATGGGACTGAGTATTTGGAATATATCCAATGTTAAACAGGTTGCGTTTTGGAACCTTATTGGTATAAACAGTGTCGATGTAGACTTCTAAATTTAATGTATAGATTGTAAGAAAGAAATGCATACATAAAAATTAGGACTTACTTGTTTTCAATTCAACTGCGTAAGTCCTAATTGATTTAAGGTAATATAAAATACACAAAAATTGGAGGAAATAATATCGCACCTGTTATCAATATAATTACTAACATAGCAATTGGACTGCAAATAGCACATTTCAATGGAACAGCTTACAATATTATGAACATTATCTTTTAATAAATAAGCAAGAATGATAAAATACACAAAAAATGGAGGAAATAATATGGCACCTGTTATCAATATATTTACTAACATA
>JAUPKV010000321.1 GCA_030837265.1 Methanobacteriota archaeon | reverse complement strand
GTCAAATAGGTTATCATTTACATATAGTTTTAAATACTTTTTTCAATTATAACTTTAGTGAGTATAATAACAAATTAGAATAGTGAGCATAATAACAAATTAGAAATTACTATCAAGTTGGTCTCAGAACTTAAAAACCTTAGAATTCCTGAATCTCTGGACTCGTGAATCTCAAAACCTGCAAATCTGAGAATTCACTATTTCTTCAGATCTTAGTTTTTGAGATAATCGATTTCTGATAGTGGAATATTCTAAAAACACTAATTGAACACACTAAAATTTTCATTGTTTGGAATAAGACGTCCTATAAAGTGGTTTTGGGATTAATTTGTGTAATAAATTTTCAAACGATTGGAGATTATATAATGGCAGATGAAATTGATTACGAGATTATTGGCGACGATATGCAGCTTGTTGAAATTGAGCTTGATCCAGGAGAGGCCGTTCAGGCAGAGGCAGGAGCTATGGCATATATGGGGCCTGGAATCCAGATGGAAACATCCTTAGGAAATGAAGGCGGTGGACTTCTGGGAGGTCTGAAAAAAGGCCTGAAGAGAGCCATTGCAGGAGAGAGTTTTTTCATTACAAGCTTTACTCACAAAGGTTCTGGAAAAGGACATGTGGCTTTTGCGGCTCCGTATCCAGGCAAGATTATTCCCATTGACCTTACAAAGTTTGGAGGCAGCATCCTCTGTCAGAAAGATGCTTTTCTCTGTGCTGCACGCGGAATAGAAATCGAATTAGCTTTCACACGCAAACTTGGAGCGGGACTATTCGGTGGAGAGGGTTTCATTCTTCAGAGGCTCAAAGGTAACGGCTTGGCGTTTGTACATATAGGGGGTACAGTGATAAAAAAAGAGCTAGCAGCTGGTGAAACTTATCATATTGACACTGGTTGTGTTGCAGCATTCACCGAAACCATAACTTACGACATAACCTGGTCTAAGGATTTTAAAAATGCCCTTTTTGGTGGAGAAGGAGTAGTTCTCGCAACTCTCACAGGTCCCGGCACTGTATATTTGCAGAGTTTGCCTTTTTCCCGCCTGGCTGATAGGATATTTGCAGCTGCCACTTACAGCCGCCGTGACGAACATACAGGCATCGGCGGAACTGGCGTTCTCGGAGGCTTGATCGGTGGAGGTAAATCATTCTAAAAAATGCATACATTAACATTTAAAAGCCGAAAATCCAGAAAATTAGAAAACCTGTCTTTTCAGGACAGGTCCATTTTAAAATCATTTTTACTATTTGATGAGTTTAGTTTTTTAGTCATTTCTCACTTATAATCTTTTTAGGGCTTTTACCTATCACTTTTTCCTAAAAATTTCTCTCATTCCGCAATTGTATTTATTATGTTTCTGCGAGCCAGGAACCCAACAAGTTCATCATCGAGATTAAGGACTGGAACACCTCCAACATCGTGTTCTAGCATTATCTGAACAGCTTCTGAGAGGGGGGTATTGGAACGGACACTTATCACGCCACGCGTCATAATATCTCCTACCAGTAAATTTCGGATCCTTGAATCCTGTTGATTGTCAGCTACCAGGTCTCTAAAAGAGCGCATGGCAAACGCAATATCGTCTTCAGCAATAATGCCAACCACCTTTCCATTTTCAATAACTGGCAGCCTTCCAATATTCTTATCAATAATTAGCCGTCTGGCATGACTTACCCTGTCAAGAGGGCTAACAATGATGGGATTTCTTTCCATTACTTCTCCAACAAAGCCCGTAAAACGGTTTATTTTCATAAACTCCTGTGGGGTTACCCAACCCATTGCTGCTCCGTTATCAGTGACAATTATTACGCCACCTTTCTTTTTCATCAATGTAAGAACATCTTTAATATCGGTATCAGGAAGAACTTTTAGAAAATTATCGGATACAGCTGTTGCAACATGCAGAGCGGATGCAGGTTTGCTCTGTTTCTTTCTAGTTCCGAGCTGTTCTGTCAGACTTCTCATGGTAAGTACACCAAGAACCTGATCACTATGCACCACTAGCAGGCGTTTTGTGTTCTTCTTTTCCATAAGGTCCAGGGCGTGAGATATGGTATCTGACTTGTCAATTCTATATGGTTGTACCATTATATCTTTTACTTGCATGCAATTCACCTAATGCGTATCAGAATCTTCGATATATCTTCTCGCAATTTTTGTGTTTGCTTGTTTTTTCCATCTGTTATCCAATTTTACTTTGCATCCTTTCTGATTTCGCACGATATGCTTTACTTTCTCGCTGTATAAATTCAACTATGTTAGAGGATGGCTCTCAAGATATCAGTTCTGCTTAGCATTCCCACTATGTCTTCCCCATCACTGACAGGCAAACCAGTTATTCCTTCATCAATCATTTTCTTTGCAGCTGCACTGATATTTTCATTTACGTCAATGAAGATTACTGGGGAAATCATAATATCTTCCGCAGTTACAGGCATCTCTTTTACATACCTGTAGGTCTTCTGACCACCAGGGGAAGATCTGCGGACCATCTTAATACTTTTTGTGGAAATATCACCTTCACTATCAGTTATGAGGCTTAAGGCAATGCTCCTTCTGGAAATATAACCTACTGATTTTCCGTCATCATCTTTTACGATGACTCTAGCAATCTCGTTTTTGTTCATTTCATCTATTACATGATTAATAGTGTGATGTCTATGAACAGAAATGACGTCCTCAGTCATCAAATTTCGTATTTTTATGCTCATTTTTCCAGCATTTTCAGCAATATAGCGCATAAAATCTGTTCTGGTAAGAATACCTACGATGTTACCGTTCTTTACTACTGGAACATTATGAATCCCGTTCTCTAGCATTAAGGTAGCCGCCTGGGTAATGGAGGCTTCAGGATAGATAGTAATTACAGTTTCGGTCATCAACATTTTTATTGGGATCTGGTCTATTGGTCTCCTCTTCCAAAGCGGTTCAGCCTGAGACAGACGATTGCTAATGTCTGATTTTGTTACAATTCCCACCATCTTGCCCTCATTCAGGACAGGTAATGTACCGATTCTATGCCTCAGCATCAGTTTTCTTGCATGTGACACAGGCTCATCTGTTTTTATTATATACACAGGTGAACTCATTATGTCTGCCACATTCATAAAGTACCTCCTTCATTTTAACAATATATAAGTGTCAATTATTATAGTTTTTGAATCAGATGTGAATATTAAGTTTTAACTTCGGACTTTAAATACAAGATTAAGTTTAGCATCAAAAACTTTAATTAAATGTAAATGGATTTAAAATTTCGAGATTACCTCGATTCTGTCTAAACTTCTTCATTTTTCAAAATTTCACACAAAAGCTCTCAGAAAATCTCTTTCTGTAATAATTCCACGCAGCAATCCTCCTTCGAGAATCGGCAGTGAACCTATTTTCCTCTCAAGCATGATTTCCATAGCTTTTCCCATATCTGTACCGGGAATGGTCCAGATAAGTTCTTGCGAGACAAGAATACCTACAGGCTGGTCAAGGGCTTCATGAATGTTTCCTGTAGTCAGTTTACTGAAAGCGTCTCCTCTTCCCAGGAAATGTACAATATCAGAGGCTGTTACTATTCCTGCAAAGATTCCATCCTTTACTACAGGAAGTCTTCGGAGCCTGTTCTCTACCATTACTTTTGCAGCTTGTCCAATGGGTGTATCAGTTGACACCATCTTAACGTTTTTAGTCATATATTCATCAACAGTTTTATTTGTGATGATCCCACCCATTAGTTCTATTGCATTCCTCTCGGTAAAGATCGCAATGACATGCATATCATCGTTTACAATTGGCAGGCCGCCTGTACTCCTCTTAATCATTGTTGCAACAGCTTCCTTAAAATCTGCCTGCTCATAGAGGTAGGCAACATCGGTGTCCATTATTTGTCTTACTTCTTCATTTATTGCAGCCAGGAGATTCCCCTTAAACCGGTTTTCAACCAGCAGATTTCTTCTTCCTCCTCCCAGAAAATCAATAATATCCACTGAAGTAATGATTCCTTCCAGTCTCCGAGTTCCGGCATCTGCAATAGGAATGCGCCTGAACCTCTTTTCAGTCATAATCTTAATTGCTTCCATAATAGTCGCCGTAGGAGGAAGAATCACTACATTCCTCGTTGCCAGATGCAGGATCCTTCCTTCATGTTCCGAGATGCGGGACTTGAAATCAGGACCTATTCGCATACTGCCTCTACTGCTAATCATATCAGAGTCTTTCTGCTGCGCTTTCGTAGATTTGCTTACACCTGGTTGAACCTTCATCTTGTCGACTGACACAAATGTCGTATGTTTGTCCAATAAGATCACCGAATTCGAGTTGCAGTTATTGCTTTTTTCTTATGCCGTTTTTCTTCTTCATGCATGCTTGCAGGAATTTCCCTGGAATCTGAGATTATTTCTCAACAAATCAGATTTGCTTCTGGAAAAAACTAAGCCTGAAAGCATTTCTCCCGAATCTTTCCAAATAGTTTTCTTATTCATTAATTATAACCATTAATCGTGATGATTTTTGAAGTTATAATCTTTTTGCGTGAGAGTTTACCCGTTATCACCTCATATATTTCTGGCCAGCTTTAATCATTCACTTAAAATTTGTTTTTCAAAAAATGGCCAAGAGCTATTAAAGGTAATTAATTGAACCCTGCCGTTTCTGGAAGTTCATTCTGTCCACGCACTGACAATGGCTCTCAGAAGATCCTGTCTGTCAACAATTCCGCATACTTTACCCTGCTCATTTACTATTGTAACTCTTCCTATATCACGGTGAATAATCATCTTAATTGCATTTCTGACGGAATCGTTTTCTGAAAGAGTATATGTAGGAGTTGACATTACCGTTTCAACTTTCGGACTGTCATTAGGCCTTGATCGTCGTTCATCTTCTACTGAGATTCGCGCGGCTCCTGATTTGATTATGTCTCTTCTGGTTATCATTCCAATGGGTTCGCCTCTCTTTGAGACCACAGGAATACCCGTGTAATCTGTCTCGAGCATGTGACCCCAAATCTTGCTGACCCTTTCCTCTGGCGAGCAAGTTTCGACTCTTTTTGTCATGACCGCCTGTATCACTCCTGGAATGTTTCTAGGAACTTCCACGTTTTTGAGAACATCGACATCGCTGAGGATTCCAACAACCGTATGGTCTGTTGCTGACACAACGACCGGGACTCTGTTTTGCTTTGACTGCATCATCAGTTTTGCAGCTACCATGATATCCATATCCGGAGTAATTGTTGGGGATTGCGTTGCATATCCACCTACTGTAACGTCCGAGCGAGTGGATGTGACCCTAAGAATATCCTGGTCACTTAGCATTCCTACAAGCCTATTTCCTTCATCAACAACGACAAGGCCTCGAAGTAAGTGATCGCGCATCAGCTGACGGGCATGAGTTACGAAGTTACCTTCTTTGACACTGACTGGCCCTTCTGACATAATCTCACTGACGTTCATTGTTTGTCTCCCTCTTCTCATTATATTATATCGGGATAATTTGGGATAACATTGATGTCTAGTACTGTTGAGCATAAAATTGGAATGATGCTGTTTTTCAAGATTGTAATTTACTCGTAATCTTCTCCTTCTTCTTGCCGACAGTTTTCGCATAAGTACCTGCCATCTACATACCTGAGGTCAATTGAAAAGACTTCACAGGATTCACATATACCCGTTCTAAAATCTTCGAAATCTGAGATCTCTTCTAGTGAGGGAATGGAGAGAAGGGCCTCTCTATTCATATCAATAAGATCTCTGAAGATAGTATTAAGTCCGGGTGTTACCATCAGGATATCAGTATTCGAAATTACTCCTATTACTGTTCTGTCTTTCAGGACTGGCAGCCTTTTAATATTTGCTTTTATCATGATTGCAGAAGCTTCTACAATACTTTTTTCAGGCTCTATGGTTATGATTGGGGTTGAAAGGAGTTCACTTGCCTTTACCTCACCTGGTCTTCTATCCTCCGTAACAATACCTCTCACGAGGTCCCTCTCAGTTACTATTCCCATAGCCATGTTATTCTGGATGATGATAACGCTTCCTGCGCCACGATCAATCATTTCCCTTGCAATAGCCGTAGCATTTGAGTTGATATCCATTACTATGACTGCCTTATTCATAGCTTCCGCGACCGAGACCTCTCTATCAATCTCTCTGCTGTGAATGCCAGCATATTTTCCCCTATCAGGGTCAACCTCCTTTTCTTGCCGACAGTTTCCGCATAAGTACCTGCTATCCACATACCTAAGGTCATTGGAAAAAAGTTCACAGGATTCACATACATTCACTCTAGAATCCTCTAAATCTGGAACCTCATCTCTTGGAGGTATGGATAGTAGAGCCTCTCTATTCATATCAATAAGATCTCTGAGGATGGCGTTAAGTCCGAGTGTTACCATCAGGATATCAGTATTCGAAATTACACCTATTACTTTTCTATCTTTCAGGACTGGCAGCCTTTTAAAATTTGCTTTTATCATGATTGCAGAAGCTTCTACAATACTTTTTTCGGGCTCTATGGTGATAATTGGGGTTGAGAAAAATTTACTCGCCTTTACCTCACCAGGTCTTCTGTCCTCCGCAACAATGTTTCTCACAAGGTCCCTTTCTGTTACTATCCCCATAGCTCTACCATTTTTAGTGATGATAACGCTTCCTGTGCCATGATTAATCATTTCCCTTGCAATAGCAGGAGCATCTGAGTTGACATCCATCACTATGACTGACTTATTCATGGCTTCAGCGACTGAGACCTCTCTATCGATCTCTCTGCTGTGAATATCAGCATATTTTCCCCTATCAGCATCTATGTCCCTATTAGGGTCGTCTACCATTGACTGCCGTCCCCCTATAACTTTGATACATTAGCCGGCAATGAATAAAACGAAGTTTCATTAGATTTACAGTTTCTTGGAGATCTCCCACTTCGACCTCAGGAAATACTCTAATGAAGGCACCAGTTTTAGAATTCTGTGGAGGATCTCCAGTGGAAATCTTTCCTGGAGAAATACATTTCAGCCTTCTTTTCAAACTTCACTCTTATATAGACTTATACCTTTATATATACGAGTCAATAGTACATAATGGTAACGGGATTTGTGTTAAAAAGCTTGCTCTCTGTAAGATCTAAGTACATACGGAGCTTGAAGTGTATTTTAACTCTTGCTACTTGCTATTTCTGCGATTCGATGCCTGATCAGAGACTTCTAAAAGTCGCGCAGAAAATTTTTCAGAACCCTTGTATTTCCACTGAAGATTTTTGCTTATAATGAAACAAAGCTAGATTATCCTGAAAAAATAATAGAAAAAGCATCAAAGAGATATATACTTATTAAAAAATGTTTGTTTTGTTTAACTTGACTGAAATTATATTTCTAATAGTATTGACTTTTATCAAAAGAAAGTTTCATACCCCTTTATTTCCATTGGAATTCATTTTTAAATTTATACCACATGAAATAATATGTTTTAAAATGAAAAAAATCTAAGCTAAGTGCAAAGTGGATAACGACTATAGTTTTGAGATTTAATGAATAAGGAAACGATTAGCGGCAGAGTTCAGGAGAACAAGAGAAACGATTGAAGGAAGAAACCCGAATGTAGTGTGATTAGAGTATAATCACTCTGCTGCGGTTTCCAACACTCAACTCGATTTCTTCGTTCAAGCCATATTTGGCGTAAGCATTTATGATTTGGATTTCGGAATCGATATCCATATCCTCTATCACATAAGCCTGGTCTCCCCACAGTGTTATTCTAATACTACCAGTTTTGTCTCTAAGTTCAAAATTAGCGACCACACTTTCTGTCCCATCTTCCCTTTCAAACTCCCTGAGTTCTCCAATCTCGGAGACTGTCCCCTGGATTGAATAACTTTCTCCAGGAATAATCCCTACAATATCTGTAATTTTTTCTTTGTATTCCACTTTTTTTTCGGACCTTTGTATTGTTCCTCTTGATCCCAAGTTAAGTTCGATCTGCTGGCTGAACACATTTTCCCGAGAGTATGCGTTAAGCACTTCTATGGTCTCGTCGAAATCAACCTCATCAAGAAGATCGGTTTTCTCGTCCCAGAGTGTCAACTTAATTTTACCTGTTGGATCACCGAGCAGGAGATTTCCAACTCTACCTGTAGCTCCATCTTTTTTCTCAAAGGTTCGAATCTCCGAAATATCAAGTACCTTACCCGAGATATTAATGTTATCTGCATTAGCTTTGATATCCGCAATTGAGGTAAATTGCTCTTCATACTCGACTTTTTTTTCGCTTTTCTTAATCACGCTTCGGTTTCCTATCTGGAGCTCTACCTTTTGATTAAAAGCATTTTCTCGAGCATAAGCATTGATTATCTCTACAGTGTCTCCATACCCCAGCTGAGTCAATAATTCAGTTTTTTCGTCCCATAAAGTCACTCTGATTGTGCCTGTAGAGTCTCCAAGCAACAAATTACCTACTTTCCCATTACTCCCATCTTTTTTTCGGAAAGATCTTATTTCCGAAACCTCAAGAATTTTTCCAGTAAGGTTGAGGTCTCCCATTCCATCCTTAATATCATTTATCTTCTGGTTACCTGCGGCAACATCTATTTCCTCATCACTTTCGGTCAGAACACCATTATTTCCTACATTAACTTCCACTCCGGTATATCCTTGTTTCACATAGCCGCTGATCTGGAGGGTTTGTCCTGCCTTAACTTTATCAGCCTTTATCAGGTCTGCCATATTATCCCATAGAGTCACCCGAATTTTTCCTGTTTCATCTCCAACAATCAAGTTTCCTACTCTTCCTATTGTTCCATCGTTTCGGGTAAATTCTTTTGCATCGAAAACAGAGATTACTTTTGCTACAAAGTTAACTTGTCCGCTCTCAGCTGCAATATTTTCAATTTTTACCTTGTCCCTTCCTACATCCGAAAATCCTAGTTCATTAGCAACTAGCATAGCAGCCATAGTCTCATCACAAAGTCCTCCCATAGTCTCAACCTTATCCTGAATACGCTGCAGAAAATCTTTCTTGCTTATTACATGGCTGATTTCTTCATAGATTGATTCAATTTCTGTCATAATATCCCCTTAATCGTAATTAGCATTAGTGTATGCGGTTTTCCTTATTATTTTGACGTACTAGTTGTTGCTTGTCTTTTTGATTCCAGCTGTTTGAATTGTGGTAATATAACGATCCATATATAACGATCCCTATTTCAATGATGTAAGACATACTTCAATATTTAAAAATTCATATAAGATTTTCAGATTATCAGACATTATTGATATTAAAATTCAAAGTCTTTAGATGTAATTTAAGATTGGGCTTTAGTTAAAATACCTTACTAACTTCACACATCTTTTAGTTAACACTAATGAAAGTAATTTATATTTAGTTTTGCTTTGTCGAGGTCTTAGTATATTGTTTTTAAACCTCAATTATTTTAAGCTTTTTACATTTATGTTATTAATTTAGGGCTTTCGTACATTGGTTTTGTGGGACTTTAATAATGAAATCTTCTCGAGATTACAATTTATTCGATACTCAGTCTCTCTTAGATGCTTAATTATCACGAATACCTGAACTTAATATTTAAATGAAATCCATCATGAAATCAACTTTGGAAATATTTTGAACACAAGAGAAAGTATCAATTAAGTTTAGAATTTCTAGAGTCATCTTTCAAGGATATTGATATAGAATTTTAATTAAGGTCTAACAAGAGTGTTAATCTCTCGTGATCTATGCATTTCTTTTTACTAAAGATTGCAGTATGCATATTGAAAGTGTTTTTCACATAAGAAAAACTGCTACTAAATATTCATATTCAGATTTAGGAAAACTTCTATAGACCCAAATATTTTAATAAATATGCTTGTAAAACAAAGCCTTATTTATGGTAAAGTTTCATTATCTACGTGATATCATGATTCGAAGATGCACTGAGCACGGCTATTTTAGAGGAGGCAGCTGTCTGCAGTGTAAACTCCCTGGTAGATATGTGCTGGATGACAGCAAGGAAGAGAAGCTTGGCAGGTTCGTATCAGGTGCCCTCCGACATTTTCCGGCATCTGCAGGAGTTGAAATGGACAAGAGCGGCTGGGTTAATCTGAACGCCTTCTGTGAAGTTATGAAAAAAAGATACAACTGGATGAGAAAGGAATATGTTTATGCTCTTGTAGAATCTGACGAAAAAAACAGATATGAGATCTGTGATTACAAAATCAGAGCACGCTACGGGCATTCTGTCGATATTAACCTGGATTATTCGGAAAATACTTTTCCCTACCTCTATTATGGGGCGAGTCCTGAGGAGGTCGATGTTCTGCTAGATAATGGAATTTTTCCGATTAAGCAGCGTTACGTCCACCTTAGCACTTCATACGAAAAGGCGGCAGGAGTTGCTATTATTCATACTGAAAATCCTATAATCATCCAAATCGACGCTAAGCGAGCTCAGGTAGATGGAATTTCCTTGAAGGTTGCAACCGAATACATAGTGCTTGCGGAAAAGATACCCCCTGAATACCTTTTTGTCATTGAGAATTGATTTGAAATCCTTTCCGCCCAAAGTTTCGCTTCCCGAGTTTCGCTTCGGGAGCACGATGTCCTTTTCGCTCTGCTCAAGAGGACTTATTCTGCGAGTCTTTTCTTTATTTTTAGTGTATTTTTCTTTTAATGAGTATCTTAAGGTCTTATAATGGTTTTAATCCACCGATACTTTAAAAAAGCCTTCCTTTTCTTCGATCTTGAACTTTACATCTAAAAATTGTTCTACAACCCAGATATTAGTTATAGCATGCAGAGAAAGCTCTCTGACAGTGTAAGAACTGTCCCTCGCAAGTGCCATATAAGGGATCAGCTGGTCAGCCAGATGTATGTCGACGGATGTCTCTGATCTTATTTCGGGAATAATTTCTTCTGCAGCGTATTTGCCAACTTTCTCTGCATGAAGTCCTCTTTTTCCAAGAGCACTACCGCCAAAATAACCAGACCATAAAGTTATTCCACTTCCGGTGGAAAAATACTCAAATGATTTGGTTTCAATCTGAGATGGATATCCAACTTCTAAAAGCCTGGTTCTGGCAGCTTCCGCCTGGCGTAAAGGTATATGAGCCGGGAGATTCGAAGCATGAGAAATTCCTCGGACATCTTCCTCCTCTTTTAAATAGTGAAATCCATGAAGCCTGCAAGGTTCAAAAAAAGCAGAAACTTTACCTCCTCCCTTTGGATAATAACCACGTTCATGCAGGACTATTCTGCCTGTAAAGCTTAGCTTTTCAAGGGCTTTAAGAGTAACCTGCTGAAGGTAGTCAATAGTCGGAGCCCAGGCAACATCAGTTCCTCCCCTTATTGTAAGTTCAACCTTTTCTTTTGCAAAAGGCAGGGCAGGCATGAGACATTGGAGGAGGAGAGCTATGCTTCCTGCGGTCCCAATATCAATTTCATATTCACCACCCTTTATTTCCATTGGAACAAAGGATATTTCTGTTGAACCTGGGAAAAGTCCCGAAATCCGAGCCTCACAGATGAGGGCTGCAGTATCCAGTGCTTTTAAATGCTGTTGTTTCAAACCAGGATTGTTTCTATTTTTTCTAATATTTTTAATTCTTATTCCGGTTCCGGTAATTGCAGAAAGAGCAATAGCAGTCCTGACTAATTGTCCTCCCCCTTCCCCATATGAACCGTCGATTTCTAACATCCCTTCCCCTGATCATTTGTCATTGTGTTTCTGATTGCAGCTTTTACAGCTGGATGGAGGGGGTCCACAAGCATGGAAACTGGAGGGGCATAGCAAGTTTCCATATCAAGGAGATCTTTTATTGTAGTTTTTTTCATGACTGCGAGGGAGAGAGTATCTACTCGTTCTTTTATTCCCTCTCCTCCGGCAAGCTGCGCACCTACTAAACAATTATCTTTAAAAAGAAGTTTGATAAACAGGTCTTTTCGATC
>JAUPKV010000320.1 GCA_030837265.1 Methanobacteriota archaeon | reverse complement strand
TGAATTTATGAAAGTGGAAAAGTCATTATCATTTGCAAAGAAATGGATAGAAACATTCAATCAGCAAATAAAAAGTGTAATTTGTTGAGTCAGGAACTATCATTTTCTGGATTTTGTTGGCGTATATATTCATCCTTTATCCCTTTTAAGTTCTGGACTATCGTTGATCACGCTACAGCGTGAAATGTGGTGATTGAAATAGTTTTTCGTTTCGGTCATAAGTTAGCCATTCAGTGAGCTGTTACCGTTTGCCTTTAGGCAGTAACTTATCTTGCTCCCTGTTTCACGAATCTTAACGCCCGATACCCCATTTGAGAGCAGAAAGGAAACGATCTCATTGAGAGCTTCCATAGCATTCATGCTTACACTCTTCTCCTTCTTAAGATCTATATTTTTCGCGCTAGCTGCGTGACACAGAATGGCCGTCAAGTTTCCGTGGGGTTTTGCGTGCTGGAGCATTGTATTCAACTGGCTTGTCCCGCGTTCGTTGAGATTTCCTTTGTTAAGGGCATTCGGTGTAACAAAGTGAGCCAAAAAAGCAGCCGTGACCTGATCGTCCTTCTTAGCCTCAATCACAATACCAATACACATGATCAGCCCAGAGATGTCTATCTGCTCAAAGCCCGCTTCCGGCTTGCGGACGAACTCGGGACGCTCAGCCGCCTCACGTACCTGGCCACCCTGGACCTGACTTACAAATGCTGCTGTTTCGGCTTCATATAAGACCCCGTATTTAGGATGATCGTCTTGAAAGGTCAATAAGAAATGTCGTGGATCGGCAAGAGCAGCGCTGATGTCTTTGGGTGGTTGACTAAACTCTTTGATAGCAGCCAGCATTCCGTCTTGGTGTCTTTTGTCGTAGCGCTTTTCGAATGCCTCCTGGTCCTCGGCATTGTAATCCTTCCCATCCACCTCAATCACCCGTTGCGCAACCAGTTCACTATTCCCGAGGCTCGCCGTGATGAATGATATAGGTCTTGGTCTGACTTCATTTGTAACAGATTTCTCCTGAATGGTTGCCTTTCCGCCCATTAGGTCCCCTTCACGTTCAAATGATGGGGCGTCAGTTTTTAGTTGCGAAACTCGTGGGCTATTATTAGCCATCTCCTGTAATTTTCTTTGAGCAACAGCTTCAGGACGATTGTCGAGAAACTGAAAGGTGGACTCGCTGCTGCTCTGTTTCTGAGAATCGACATTCGCAACCGATTGGCTTTTACTTTCTTTCGGCTTCTCAACTCGCGCATACTTCTGTAGCGCCTTCCGCCCCATCGAATCCGCCTCTGACTCCAACGTCATGCTATCGTTCAACGGCATCCCACCCACTTCACCAGTCGGCTTAACCCTCTCCTGCATCTGCTGCACCGCATGCCAGGCTTCATGGGGCACATGCTTTTCCTGCCCCGGCGCCACATGAATCTCCTGTCCCTGGGTATAAGCAAGCGCATTGATCTGCGGGGGTTTGGGTGAGTTGTAATGAACGCGCACACCTGAGAGGTCCATGCCTGAGAGATTCTCAAGACCCGATTTCAGGTGATCCGGCATGCCGGTCCTGTTTGGTGGTGCTTCCTCCTTTGCCTGTAAGGTGCCGGTCAGCCCCGATGCAAACTTCCCTTGCATCAGCTCTTCTTCATCTTCGGGTTCCTGGCGCTGGATGGTTTCAATCATTTTACCCTGAAGAAGTTCTTCTTCCTTCGACTCCTCCCTCTGCACGACGGGTTTCATTTGAACTTCTTCCTCTAGCTCCGGACTTTCCTCTCGCTGGACAGGTGCCTGTTGAGCTGTGGAAGGATTTCCGAGACCTGAGAGTAACCTGCCAACTGCCCTGTTTCCGATAGTACGCTGAAGCTGCATTACGTCAGCATGGGTAAGGGATTTCGGATTGATTTTAGCACGCTGAATTATAGAAAAAGGATTTGATACTTGGGTCGGACTTATATTGGTTGTTTGCTTTTGAAAAATAGCATCCGGTTTTTTGGATTTCTGGATTTGCTGGTGCTCGGGCATGAGTTACCTCACCATGGAAGTTGAATGGGTGACAATAGGATACTTAAAATTGTTAATTATGACTTTGTTACAGTATAAAAACATTCTTTCGCTAAATATTTTAAAGCTAATGAGCCTCGAAACCGCTATATACAGCTGCATAACTGAGTTCTTTTCAGCTTCTGAAATGAAAGGGTTCCAAAGTCCTGAATCTCTTAGTTAGCCTCAGTATATGTTTTTTCATGGAAAAGACGAATAAACATCTGTTCATCCCGTTCCTTCTAAAGGTGCTCGGTTGTCTTTGTAGAATTCTCCTTTAATACGGTTTACTGCCTATTTCCGTTTAATTCCAAATCAAATTTATGGAACGGAGTTTTCGCAATTCAGCTAAATTCTTGCAGTTTATTGAGTTCATTTTAATCGTCTTGAATTGATAGTATCTTATAATGCAGTAGGTGACTACATACTTCGCAAAATTCCTCGTAAAATCTTATGGGCCGGAAATCTCTCATCTTCCTCGAAATCGAGGATGTAATCGCGGTTCATTACAGCGCTCAGAATCTAAATCACCACTGCCAGACAACTTGCAGCGTCTGATCTGTAATGCAACGAGAAAAGGGATAGACGTGAAATGAACCATCTATTTGATAGTGAGGTCCAAGTTGGTCACCAAAATTCATGTGCATTCCCGCCGTTATTAAGATTGTTGGCCCATTTCCCATATAGCCAGTGCTGAGTAGATGTTGCTGCATAAAATATCCTGTCCACCCCGCATATAATGGATCGCCTGTCCTATGTGAAGGCATCTGCACGACAATATTGGGAGCCTGTATTTGCTGAAGTAGGAGATGCTGTTGTTGCTGCTGTTGATGCGCAGGTACAAAAGCCGGAGCATTGGCATCTAGCGGAGCTCCCTGATGTTGAGGTGGGAGATGCTGTTGTTGCTGTTGCTGTTGCTGTCCTACTGCCGCTTGTGATGGATGTTGTTGTTCTTGCGCTTCCAATTCTCTTTTGGCCCTAAAATAGTGTTCTTTGTCTCTGCCTTCAGGGCGGCCTTCGTCGATCCAGATAAAATAGGCACGAGTCTTGATTTCTTCCTCAGTAACACACTGAATAGGACAGGAATTGATACTATTGAATGTAGAATGAGTACGGATTTGAGCTGCTTTTGTATCCATTTCGAAATTCGCACGTTGAGCAAATCTGCTAATGGGAACCGTGCTTACACCGGACCTTCCGTATTTTATTTGCAGTAATTTCACCCCTATCACATCCGCTTCATGCTCCAGCCCCTCGTCATCGTTTACCGCTACGCCTTTCAACTGAACAGTAGGTTTTACACGACCTTGTGCCTGCTGCACCACATGCCATGCTTCATGTGGCAAATGTTTTTCCTGCCCTGGAGCCACATGAATATTCGTCCCCTGAGTATATGCCAAAGCCCCTACTTCTGCAGGCTTATCCGAATTATAGTGTACCTTCACGTCACTCATATCAATTCCAGAAAGGCTCTCCACGCCAGCCTTGAGGTTGTCAGGCATTCCTGTGTTATTCTCCCTCTTTGTCTGAAGTGGTTTTTCTTCCTCTGGAATCTCTTGGCGTTGAATGCTTTCAAACTTACCTTGAAGAGGTTCCTCTTCTTCAGGTATCTCTTGGAGTTGGAGAGGCTCTATCATTTTGCCTTGAAGCGGTTCTTCTTCCTCTGGGATTTCTTGGCGTTGAACGCTTTCAAACTTACCCTGCAAAGGTTCCTCTTCCTCCGGGATTTCCTGTCTCTGAACTGTTACCTGTTGAGCTATGGAAGCATTTCCGATACCTGAGAGCAAAACGCCGACTGCCCGGTTTCCAATGGTACGCTGGAGCTGCATAATGTCAGCATGGGTGAGGGATTTCGGGTTGATTTTGGCACGCTGGATGATAGAATCAGGATTTGATACGGGCGTCTGGATTACTGGAGTTGCTTGCTTTTGAAAAATAGTATCCGATTTTTTGGATTGCTGGATTTGCTGGTGCTCGGGCATGGGGAACATCCCTGTAGAGGTTGGATGGATGACTGTAGAATACTTGAATAACTGATTAAATAAGACTCTTTTACAGTATAATAACTTTTCATATTGAGTAAAATTTTTTTATTTAGGGAAAGAAGCTCTTCAAGGACCCAGAATCAAAACAGAAAAGACTCAATTAATGTTACAGGATTGTTTTTTCATAGCTTATACTGCTTTTTCTGAATTTAAAACTTAGAGATGTAATTTTGAGTTCTGGAATCAGCTTATACATGGTATTATAAAATTTGTATTGTTAAAAAGTACTTTATGTGAGGACATGCATACCAAATTAGAATTTAATCATTAAAATGTGCAGTTAAAATCGCCTGAGTATACAATTGATTATTTAGTTCAACCGCGTAAGCCCTATACTATAAAGAGTGATTCATGCTACAGTACTACAGTACTATGGTTTTATCCGAGCAAAAGGTCCAGAAAGCCTTTTTTGACAGCAGCCCTGAAGTCGTTTACGTTCCAGGAAATAAGACTATAATGTTCCGGCATTTTTACCCCTTTTTACATCAATTGTTTCTTATTTACTTTATCCTGTGTTCCTTGTATTTCTTAAATAAAATCGATATAAAGTTATTCAGGCTTGAATATATGGTTTAAAGCTTAAAAAAGTCTGGGATTTA
>JAUPKV010000319.1 GCA_030837265.1 Methanobacteriota archaeon | reverse complement strand
TATTTTTGTAAATTGTTATTTTGTCGGATCATATTTTCTAATGACGAACCGTTTTTTTTATCAGCATATTTAATAATAAAAGAAAAATAATATATAATTTATAGAATATTGTTTTCTAAAAAGACATAATTAATCATAATTTATATAAATAAATTTTATATACAAAACCAAGAATAAATAATAAAAAGAATAAGCTAAATAAGCAACTTTGGGTTATAGACAAAAAGAGAAGATATAGATAGAAGGCCGAGTACCAGCGAAGCTGTCACAAGGTGAAAAGTAGATGACACTAAATTCTAATAGACTCAATACCCTTGTTTTCGATCACAAAAAACAGAATTTTTGTTACACTGCCCTCATCACCTTTGAATAATGTTTTCACACATACTTATTTTATACATGATTATTATTTATCTGATTTAATTAAATAGGTTGGACTTATTTAAAATTTATAAGAGTTTATTGAAATAGCTGCCTCAGCACTTAAATAAAGAAAGCCGAAATAAAATAACTGAACGAATTATGCCACCTGAAATCACACCTATTCTCGATGAACCCGTTCTTAAGGTCATAAATAAAGAACTTTCACTGGTCGTTGCCGATATCCACCTGGGAATCGAATGGGACCTTTACAGGAGCGGAATTAATATACCTAGCCGGATGAATGATCGATTGGACCGAATCCTGAGTTACATCCAGGCTAATTCTCCTGATAGATTAATACTTCTGGGAGATGTCAAGCACAACGTGCCTCAGGTTTCCTGGCAGGAGAAATCCGAAATTCCCTACTTTCTTGAAACACTTTCGGAATATGCACATGTTGACATTTTCCCTGGAAACCACGATGGGGGGATCGAGTTACTTTTCGACAGGGAGAAGGACATCAAAGTCCACTCTGCACGCGGAACAATCCTTGATGGGGTGGGATATTTTCATGGGCATACCTGGCCGGCACCTGAGCTCCTGGGTGCGTCGCACGTGATTGCCGGACATAATCATCCGACCGTACGTTTTACAGATGCGTTTGGCTATTCCATAGTGGAACCTGTCTGGGTCAAAACAAAGCTCAGATTTGAGGTTCTGAAAGCACACTTCGGAAACCTTGATTTTGAAAGCTCTCAACAGTGGGCAGATCCTGAGCTTTTCATCATGCCTGCATTCAATGAGCTGTGTGGAGGCTTGCCTTTTAACGAATACATACATGAAGACCTCCTGGGTCCGGTTTTTGTATCAGGAGGAGTTGAACTGGATAATGCAGAAATTTACCTGCTTGACGGAACCAGGCTTGGGCTGATCAAAAATATCCGGAAATTGCAGCACACGAGAGTTAGGACTAAGCCTGGAAATAGAGAGCCTGGAAATGTAAAACGTATAAAGTCCGAAAAATGAACCGTGATTTCTGTGATTTTGAGTAAAAAAACAGGTAGCCACAGATTCAGATACATTAGTCTTTTTATTCACACTCAGAAAGTTTAACAGAGTGATCCTTTTTCACTTTCAGCTTCCGAACTTACGACTTGTATTTTCGTTTCTTTTTGATGCTTCTCTTCTAATTTCTTTTTTACTGCGGCAGCGGCATTTTTCGGGGTATCGTTTTCCCAGAGTTTCCTGACTTTCGCACTCTTGAGGGCTGGCATTAAGGCATCTATTTTTGCCTGTACGGCTGTAAGCATCTCTGCATTAACGCTCGGAGGTTCTATGCCCATGAACTTCTGGGTTTTAAATCCCTCGGTTTCACGGAATACTGCCCTATCAACCCCTTTTCTCACTCCGGTCTTAAGGGAGGCGATTGCATCTCTCCACTGGCCTGCCCAGGGAGTTTCAGGAATATCGGTATGATGGACATCGGTCCTTTCAAGATTGATTGCATTCAGGTGGCAGGCTTTTACGCAGGCTCCGCAGTAGGTACAGTAATCTTCAATAAAGGCAATCTTGCGCGGGTCTTCCGGGTCTGTAGGCACGTACCAGAGCTTGGAGGGGCAGACATTGAAACAGCCGCGGCAACCCTGAGGATCACATTCTTTCAGGTTAACATCTATAAGACTGAGGTCTCCTTCCATGGGCTTTTGAAGCTCAACGGCGTCATAAGGACAAACTGCCTTGCAGCGGGCACATTCCGTACACTTCTGATCGTCGATCTTAACTTTTCCTTCAACTTTGGGGGCTTCACAGCCTGGGGGACGTTCCCCTTTGACTTTTATTGCCTCTTCAGGACAGAGGTCCTTGCAGAGTGTGCAGTAATCGCATTTATCCGTGTCCACAAGGAGCTGCTCAAAGGGAACCAGGTTATCAGGTGTGGACTCTCGCTCAAGCAGGACAAAGGCATCACAAAATCGAGCACAGATCCCACAGAAATTGCATTTTTCAGTGTCAATTTCTATTTCTCCCTCGGCCCCTTCTTTGAAAGGCGTAATCTCCTCTTTCTTCGGGAAAGTGAACTCTACTTCTATTGCATCCTGGGGGCAGGCACCCTCGCAGAGAGCACATGGGAGGCATTTTTCGTTTATTTTCACATATGCATCGTACTTGGGGTACTGTTTCTCATCCGGGACTTCTCCCACTGCCTCAAATTTGATAGCGTGCACGGGACAGAGGTTTGAGCACATCCTGCAAAAAGTGCACTTCTCAAGATCCATCATTACCGGAGGAGCATCAAGTCCGGTTGCAATCTCATGCACCGGACCGAGTTCAAGAGCTTTTGTGGGGCAAATTTCTACGCAAATTCCGCAGCCGTTACAGCGTTTGTAGTCGTAGTCCAGGGTCTTGATCGACTTTTCGGTTGCCTGGTTATACAGAAAGTGGGTACCCTGTACGTCCATGCTATTGGTAACCGTGATCTTTTCCTGGTTTTCGCACTCACATTTTTCGGATGCTGCAGTCCCGGTTTCCTCTGATTGAAGCTCCTCTGCTTCGGATTCTTCAGTTTCGTTTTCGGTCTCTTCGCTTTTGAGCTCTTCAATTTCTATTTCTTTGGTTCCGCAGCAATCGTTACAGCACTCACTACAAACCTGTGTTTCCGTTTTGGGAGGCTCCTCGTTCATTGTGCCACCTCCTCAAGTTCCGCCCCGGAATTATCAACACTGGTTTCCCCACTCTTTAGTTCGGTTCCGATAGGCCCGATTTCTTCAAGTTCCTTTACAAAATTGGCGATCGTGTTTGAGAAACGCTCTCCTTCGGCAGCCGAGATCCAGAGTGTCCTGACTCTTTTCGGGTCGAGCCCTATTTCCTTCAGAACCTCTTTTAAGACATCCATACGCTGTTTTGCATCAATATTCCCATAAATATAATGGCATTCGTCCAGCCTGCAGCCTGCAACAAGTACTCCGTCGGCTCCGCCCTTGAGAGCTTCAAGTACAAATTCGGGATTGACCCTGGCAGCACACATTGTGCGGATTATTCTGACATTTGTGGGGTAATGGAGCCTGGACATCCCGGTCAGGTCTGCGCAGGCGTAACTGCACCAGTTGCAGAGGAAAGCCACGATAAGCGGACTCTGTGACTTATTAGCAGTTGCAGCCCGTACCTGGGCAAGGATTTGTTCGTTTTCGAAGTTCCGCATCTGGATTGCTTCTACGGGGCATGCGGCACTGCAGTCCCCGCAGCCGTGGCAGGAAACTTCATCAACTACAGCTTTTTTGTCTTTTATGCTAATTTTCCCGAACTTACAGACTTCCACACAGGTCCTGCACCCGATGCATTTCTCAGGGTCAACGTGAGCTCCCATCGGGTCTGCTTCAAGTTCGCCTGTACCCAGCAGCTGCATAACTTTGGAGGCGCAAGCACTGCCCTGGGCAATTGATACCTGAATTTCCTTAGGTCCGGATGCACAGCCTGCCAGGAAAACCCCACTAACAGGCGCGTCCACTGGACGCATTTTAGGGTGCGCGCTTGCAAAGAACCGGTCCGGCCGCCTTGAGAGATTTAGCATCCGGCCTATGTTTTCTGCAGCTTTGCTGGGTTCGCTGCCCGTTGAAAGCACGACCATGTCAAATGCTTCTTCATCCGGCCGGCATTCCAGGGTATTCTCATAACGGACTACAGGCCTTCCGTCTTCGCCTGCATGGATTTCTGCCACCTTCCCGCGTATGAAGTCAATTCCCATAGCCTGGGTCCTTATGTAGTATTCTTCATACATCTCCCCTGCAGCCCGGATATCTATGTAAAAAATCGTAATCTCACTGTCCGGATAACGTTCCTTTATCATCTGGGCATTCTTGAGGGCTGCCATGCAGCAGAACCTCGAACAGTATTCGTTTCCGACGGTTTTGTCCCTGGAACCGACACACTGGATAAAGGCTACGCTTTTTGGGGGATTGCCCGTAGAAGGCGTAACAACCCTGCCGCCGGTAGGCCCTGCGGAATTCAACATGCGCTCAAGCTGCATATTTGTTATGACATCCGGATATTTCCCGAATCCGTATTCCTTTTTCCTGGATGCGTCAAAAAGCTGGTAACCGGTTGAAACAATTACTGCCCCTACTTCAAACTCAATTTCCTCGGCTTTCTGCTCGTAATCGACAGCATCTGCAGGACAGGCCTGCGCACAGAGTCCGCAGCCTACGCAGTGGTCAGGGTCAATAAGTACTACTTGAGGAACCGATTGGGGAATTGGCATATAAATGGCTCTGGTCTTTCCGACCCCGTAGTTCATCGGATTTTCGATTTCTACAGGGCAGACCGTTGCGCAGAGATCCACACACCCTTTGCATTTTTTTTCAAGTATGAACCTGGGGTTGCGTTTAACTCTTACATGGAATTTCCCGACAGACCCGGAAATATCAGTGACTTCGGAATACGTATAAAGAGTGATGTTAGGATGGTTCTGAACCTCTGTCATTTTGGGAGCAAGCACGCAGATTGAACAGTCATTAGTCGGAAAAACTTCGTTCATCAGGGCCATTTT
>JAUPKV010000318.1 GCA_030837265.1 Methanobacteriota archaeon | reverse complement strand
CGCATGGGTCATAGGCACGGACGACCATCTCGGCGATCTGCCAGGGTGCTCCCGTCAGCCCTCGGCTGCAGGTAGGGAGGTTCCAGGTGGTAGGTACAAGCATCTCGTACCACTGCACTTTTCCGTCCTTCACCCGGGTAAGGTGGACATCAGTCCCACGTGGAGCTTCGTTTGCAGCCCAGCCCAAAGACCCGTCTCCCTGAGGGATGTAGTCCGCGAGGACCTTACCCGAGGTACTCAGTTGGTCAAGGCTCTTGAGGATAGTATAGAGGCAGTCGGGATACTCAAGCTGTCTGGCGATGTGCTGGGCGAAAGTGCCCCTCTCGGTGAAGTTTTTAAATGTGGCAAGTCTTGCTCTCGGGCCGACCTCAATCGGCAGGCCGTCATAGGTAGGAACGCCATTGCAGGCCTCCATCTGGGGGTTGGCCTTGGTGCCGACCTTCGTAGTGCCGCCAATAGGGTAGCTTGGGTCCTCAAGATCTATAGTGACTTCACCCATATACCAGTCCCAGGGCCGGGTCTCCTTCCACCGGGCGATATCCCACATGAGCTTCTCATCCAGACTGGATGAGCCATACATCGGGGATGTGGCCATGACTCCAAGGTCGTGGTATCCGAGAGTCTTGGGAATCGGGATCTGTTTGCCTGCAACCTCGGTGAAACCCCGGTCTTGCATGTTCCTGATGACATCAAGCATGAAATCCATCTGCTCGTGAGCAAGGACGAGACCTTCTTTTGCCAGGTCTGCCATCTTTTGCTTTGCCAGAGGGCTCACATTGCGGTACATCCCACCTACCCTGGGGTTGGAGGGGTGAATTGCCTCACCGCCTGCGATGGCTCCAATGGTCTGTCCGATCTCACGGATTCGGATTATTCTTGCTGCAACGCTTCTGAAAGGTTCTTCCTTTGCGAACGGGTTGAACTTCGTTTCCGTCCCCGGTACGTAAAAGTCCGGAAGGATCAGTATATTGTGCAGGGCGTGGCTGTGGAGGCGGTTTGCAGCATGGAGAATAATCCGCAGGAGTTTTGCATCCGTCGGGATCTCACAGCCGATTGAAGCTTCCATGGCCTCGATACTTGCCAGGGTATGGGCGATAGGACATATGCCGCAGACCCGAGAAGCGATCTTCGGGACCTGTTCCATCGTCTTACCTATGGCAAGCTTTTCTATACCCCTGACGGGGGTGATAGAAAGCCAGTCTCCTCGCTCTACAATACCCTGATCATTCACCTTCAGGGTGAGCTTGGAGTGGCCTTCGTGTCTCGTGGTTGGAGAGATCTCTACTACTTTTGTCAATGGTATCGACTCTTTTTCATTTGGTGTTCTTCAGGCTTTACCCTGGATAATGCATTATCTGTGCGATTATTCTTCGATAATCGGCCGCACATAAGGACAAAATGGTGAAAAATAACCTTACATGCCTTTTTTAGTTATAATTTATCTTTTTTTCGGCCTGTTAACATCTTTTGATATTATATCTTAAAATAGTTTCTATTTTTAGTAATTAGTTCAGTTGAAAAGAGAATATTTTTTGTATATTAATAATCTTCGTTTTTATTTTTATTTTAAAGTTAAAATCCAGAGCTGAAAATCGTCAGCGTATGAGGCTAAAAACTGAGGTGTCATTTCTTAATTTTTTATATTGCTGCCTGCTAATAGAGAAAAAGAGTATATAGGCTGTCTCAAAACCTTTTTTACTATAATAGCTTCAGACAGAAAGTTCTTAAACGATGCTAGGTAAGTACTCCAAGTAATTAGATACTCCTCCGTAGAGGCAATAAATTGGTTGAATTATGAGAAATAAAATTAAAGTTGCACTTGTTTCCAAAATCTTTTCACCAAATGCCGGAGGTGGTGGACAGGTAAGTGCCTATTTACTGGCTGAAGCTTTGAGCGAACTTGCAGAAGTTCACGTTGTTACATCAAAGGGCACAACAAGTTCAACGCCTTTAAAATCGAAGGTTCATCCGATAATTGAAAATCGGACACTTCCAAATATTTTGGAGCATATAACAAGAAACGAGATATTCTATTATGATACTTTCAATGCACTTAATAAATTTCTGAAAGAGCAGGACATCGATGTTCTACATGCATTGAATATGGATACTATTCCCGGCACCATTTTGGCCGCCAGGAGATTTAAAATCCCGTCAGTAATTACTATTAATAGCCATTGGTTGACCTGCCCTTATGGAGTCATGTTAAAGTTAAAAGATACCTCAATTTGTGACGGAGACTGCAGCTTATGGAATGCAACTAAGTGTTATCATTATTCGAGCGGCGTTCAGAGAGTTATGGGACCCCTTTATTATCCGATACAAATGTATACAAGAAGAAAGCTAAGCGAAAAAGCAGATGCTATAATATGTGTATCTGATAACATGAAGAACTATGTGGCGAAACTTTATCCTCCTAAAAAAATCATATCCATGCCCTCTGATATTATAGAATCCAAAGCTTCTGATAAAGTGAGTAAATTAGAAAGTGATTTGCTATATGTGGGAGCTTTGGGAGGATATAAGGGGTGTGAATATTTGATAGAAGCAATGGAGTATATCGTAAAGGAATTCAATAACTGCAGATTGAGAATTGTCGGGGATGGTCCAAGAAGAAGCGAATTTGAGCTACTGTCCCGATCAAAGGGGCTTGAAAATAACATTTTATTTGAAGGTTTTATGGAACATTCTAAACTGCCAGCTTATTACGCTTCTACTAAAATAGTAATCTTTCCTTCAATAATTCCGGAAACATTCGGGAGAATTGCACCTGAAGCAATGGTTATGGGAAAACCAGTAATTGCATCTCGCATAGGTGGAATACCCGAAACCGTCAAGCATGGAGAAAATGGAATGATTGTACGGCCTAAAAATGCAAGGGATATAGCGGATGCTGCAATATATTTATTAAAAAATAGTGAACTCGCAGTTAGAATGGGCGAAAACGGACAAAAATTCGTGAAAGAAAAATACTCTGCTTCAAGTATTGCAGAGAATTATTTACGATGTTATGAAAAGTTAGTCATAAAAAAACACACGCGTTGATCAAACTAAAATTCGATGTTTTTTCTTTACTTCCTTCCATAGAAAAACCAAAACAACCCCTTTTTAAAATACGCGCTTAGACCAAGATGGATCAGTATTATAAATAGAATTCCAAAAATACAATAAATTACATATTTAACTTTCTCAGTATACTCAGTTG
>JAUPKV010000317.1 GCA_030837265.1 Methanobacteriota archaeon | reverse complement strand
CTACATCCCTGGCCGTTAAAGGCACTCCATCATGGAATTTAACGTCATTTCTTATATTAACAGTCCAGGTTAATCCATCGTCACTAACAGAATAATTTGTCGCTAAATCATGAATCAGAGATCCATTACTATCTTTTTTAAAGAGGGTACTTTGAACAAGTGGTTCGCGATTATAGCCCCATCCAGTAATCGGGTTAAACCCGGTTTCCGGCTCTCCTCCGTGGGTCCCTACTGCTGCCACCAGTTCAGCCGAGTCTTCGGAAATTAATTCATCCGAACCCCCGGAAATCGATTCATCCGAAACCTCAGAAGCCGGTTTGGCTGGCTCACCAGTCGGCATGAAAACAAAAGCAGCCGCGAGAATTATGGCTATTGCTCCTATTAAGAGATATTGCTGATTTTTATTAATTTAAACTCCTCCTTTCTCGTAATTATATCAAATTATTGCAGTAGTATTACCTATCAGTAGTGTTTTTAGTAATCTCGAGTCAGTTGAGTAACACTTCTCTGAGAAAACATAATAATATAGCAATACTTTTTTAACTAAAATTAAGATGAATTAGACTAAAATAGTTTTGTTATAAATACCTTCCTAAATAGACGTAATACTAATACAGTAATATTATATAACAAAATAATACAAAATAATATTTTTATTCATCTGTTAGTTTAGGATTGATTGCGATTTCTGGATGAAAAAATAGTTTAAATTCGGTATTTTTAAAAAATAGCAAAAACATTACTGAATTAAGCCGCCATTTGAATCTACTTAAAACGACATTAAATACAAAAGTTAAATAGAAAGAAAGGCATATAGCAAAATGTTTCCAAACCGCTAGAAACCCTGTTTTTCTTGTATTTATAAAGGGTTTGATAATTTTCCGATAAGAATTTTAGCCCCAAAAAAGGACTTATTTCAGGCCTTTTCTAGCTAAATAACGGAAAATTTTGCCCTATTCGCGAGCAAGATACACTAAAATAAGGATTGAAATATAATCGACACTGATGGGACATATACCCTAACAGCATTCGCGAGCAAGATACACTAAAATAAGGATTGAAATTAATTTGGAATTAAATACTTGGACTGCAAAATCCCTATTCGCGAGCAAGATACACTAAAATAAGGATTGAAATTCTCGACGGGACTGATCAATATCTCTTAGTGAGACTATTCGCGAGCAAGATACACTAAAATAAGGATTGAAATCAAGAATGGTAAGGTCTTACAGGACCTTACCACGATCATTCGCGAGCAAGATACACTAAAATAAGGATTGAAATTTTGCTGTAGTCCCGCATTCAATCCCCATCTGATTTATTCGCGAGCAAGATACACTAAAATAAGGATTGAAATAAATCTGAATTAATCCAATCCAGCGCTACCCTCAAATTCGCGAGCAAGATCCACTAAAATAAGGATTGAAATTGAAAAAAGACTAAAAACAATATAGAAACTTTTTTCATATCATAGAGTAACTTGTGAGATGTGAAATCCACGATCATTGCAGTACATGACAGGTCTGCCGCTGTCTATGATAATATGAGTATACTGATAGAATATCACGGGCACGAAGTGCTTTTTGGACTGGCTTATGAATATCTATCTGCGGGGAGTACTGTCCTTGATATCGGTATTGGTACTGGGCTAAGCTCTTATTTGTTTTATAAGGCCGGCCTTAAGGTATATGGGATTGATGGCTCGGAAAAGATGCTCGATATATGCAGGGAAAAAGGATTCACTACGGAACTTAAGTTGTGCGATCTGGTAGTCGATAGATGGCCCTATGAGGACGCAAAATTCGAAAATACAATGGCATGTGGAATATTCCATTTCTTTGAGAAACTTGATACATTTTTTAAAGAATCAAGCCGCGTGATGAAAATCGGGGGTACCTTCAGCTTTACCGTCATGGTATCAGAAAATGGCCTTTTGAACTATACCGATACCGATTCAGGTCTCTCCATATACTATCATAATGACTTTCAGATAACCGAACTGATAAATAAACACGGTTTCGAGATACTAAAGTGTGTTATGTTTTTTGTGTATAAAACACCCGATAAAAAAGGAAAGTCAATGTTTAGAGGGTATCTCGCAAAAAAGGTTTGAAAATTATTCTTAATCCCACTTTCCGCAGATGTACACAAGAATGCCATCTATTATCCATTTTTGGCAGTAGTTCAAAAGTTAACTCACCATTTGATAAGTTATTTTGGACCAATCGGTAAATGAATTCTACATCTGTGTACATCTGCGGAATGTCGGCTTAATACAAACTCTTACATTAAAGTTAAAGTTAAAATTTGCAGGCAAAGTTCGCTAAAAGAAGGCCTGAAACTTAATTTTTCATCAATGTCAGTCTATTCTATGCAAGATATTCGCGAGCAAACCTCCACCGGATGACATGCGTTTCAGCCATATAGTGGATACTTACAAAGTGGTACCGCAGCTCCTTTTACTTCTGTGCGACGTACGCATGCCCAGACCCGCAGGCTATATCTCCATCTTTTGAAACAAAGTTTGCACACATGGAATATGCGGGAGATAGGCTTTTCAACCTTTCTTATTGAATAGGATTGAATTGTATTGAATAGTACTGAATATTATCAAATATTCGAGGATATTATTGGATATTATATGACATTGCTGAATATTAGATGATATTAGTGATTATTAGAGGACATTAATAAATAGTATCCAGGATTAGCAAAAATTAATGAATATTGGCAAATTAGTGAATATTAGCAGAAGCTAGCGAACGTTATCAGAAATTATCCGATGTTAGCGAACGTTTATTCTGGGGAAGAACTTATGAAAGGCCCGTTTGAAAAGATATATCAGTTTAAGCTTTCAATAAAAGGCATTACTCCTAAGATCTGGCGGCGAATCCAGGTGCCGGAAAATTATATTTTTCTGGACATTCATAAGACTATCCAGGCTGTGATGAATTGGAAAGATTACCATTTGCATGAATTCGAAATGCAAAACCCACAAACCGGGGAGCTTGACAAAATAGGGAAAGCAGATGACGATTATGAAACTTTCTGTGAACCCCTTGTGCAGGAGAATAAGGCTAAGCTCTCCAAATACTTTACTCTGGAAAATAAGGTTGCTCTTTACAGATACGATTTCGGGGACAACTGGGAAGTAAAAGTCCGGCTTGAGGAGATCCTTCCGAAAAAACAAGGTGTGAAATATCCTATCTGCACTGCAGGAAAAAGAGCAGCTGTCCCCGAGGACATTGGAGGGATATGGGGCTATGAAGAGATGCTCGAGATCCTGAAAGAACCTGAACATGAGGAATATGAACATACAGTGGCGTGGCTGGGGAAAAGTTTTGACCCCGAGTACTTTAACCCAAAAGACGTTGCTTTTTGAGCTGGAAAAGTTGGAAACTGATGAATGTATTCCGACCTGCCGCAAAAATGCAGATTCAAACTTTTTTTAACGAAAGAAGTTTGGAAAAGTTGAAAGCGTTTCCTTGCTGAAACCGGCAGCGTAGATTTTTTTATCGCTGAGTTGCCAGTTTTTACTTCATATTTTCCACTGGCGATAATCCTCAACAATTTCAAATGGTGAAGAAGTTCATGTTATAACCTTATCTCAAGGCCTTTTATGTTCACAATTCTGTCTATCTCAGACTTGTCTTCGCTAAGAATAAAGCTCTGTTTTTCATGAGCTGTATTTACTAACCAAGGTTTGCCACTCTTATAAAAGCTCAAATCTTCGGGTAAATTCGGTTGCACCCAACTGTAAAGTGAATTTGAAACCTCTTTGATTATTTCTCTGGCTTCCGGGCTGGTATGGTAATGGTAAACATATGCAGTATGTTTAAGCAGTTTGGTGCCTGCCCATTCCGATTGTTCTTTCATTTCTTTTAAATAATCATTTAGCTTTTCCAATACGGATTTATCACTATCGTTTGATTTCAAACACAAATCTTTACGTACAACAAGAATAAACTCGTCACATAAATCAAAAGCTAGGTCTACCAAAAATCTGTAAACATCGTTTTTAGGTTCGGAAGTAATGCTAATAATCAAGTTTCTCCTCCGTAAAAATTTATTTATAAATCATATCATGCAAAT
>JAUPKV010000316.1 GCA_030837265.1 Methanobacteriota archaeon | reverse complement strand
GAGTCTGCAATAATGGCAGTCGTATAAGTGCATTTTGCAGTCATGTCGTCAATACACGGCACAATTCTCTGGAACCCCCACTGCTGGCACTGCGTGATCTGCTGAGGAGGAGCCCCTGCCGGCGTTTCGTCGTAGTACAGTCCTTCAAGGATATTCCTGGTCGGCCTGCAAACCGTATCCGTAATAACTGCAACCTCAGTATGAGGCGGAATTACATCCCTGAAATCAATCTCAAGAATCGCATCGTCCTTCCTGTATCTGTAAGAAACCTCACATTGTATGCAGCTTACAGCCCGAATCTCAAGGTCCCTGCAGTTTAACTCCAGCTTCTCTACAGGCGCATCCCTGGTTTTAATCCTGAGCACGGACTTCACATTAGTCCTGTCCTCATAAACATCAAACACCAGGTCCATATGCAAAACGTCAACAGTAAGTTCCCCGAAATCTTCAGGATAATATTTGTAAAGCCTGTTCTTCATAAAAAGGTCACCGAGTAAAATTTATAAGAGTTATATTATGGGATAGAAATGGAAGGTATGGGATTTAAAGGTGTAGTTTTGAAGAGACACGTGGTTTTCAATTACTGCATGATTTTTTGCATATTTCTCAAATTATAACTTGTTTTAATAAATTAATGTCAGATTTAAAAAAAATTGAATAATGGCTTTTTTAGTTTTTCTAATAGAGTCTACTCAACTTTCTCCTGAGGTTTTCTACATAAAATTCTCATTTACTATCATTTACAAACTCAAAAAAGATAAAAGAGACAACTATTTATGACTCTAAAAGAATTGAAACTTAAAATTATTTGCCAAGACTTTTGGATTAAGATGGTATAGATGAGTAAAATTGAAAGGACTATTGAATATGTCAAAGAATTAGCCGAGAATTTTGGGGCGAAAAATGAAGATATTTTGAATGATTACATATTTCGGAATAACACAAAAGATGATGCTCTCAATCAGGGTGGAGCATTTTTTGGGTTAATTTCTCCGGAAGAAGAACCATCTGGTCCTTATCATGATTTTTCTCTAGTAATCTTCCCAGATAAAGAAAATAGACCTTGGTTAATTTCACTTGTTGTTGGTTCTCTAGGATTTAAAAATGATTATGAACTTGCAGCTTTGCCTGGTGTGAGAAGATTATATTCTTCAATAGTTAGTGAAGATGGCTTCTGTAAGACCTCTTTTTTGGATATAGAATCCAGTTTGCCAAGGCAACTTACATTAAAAATTCCGAATTTAGAGAAAACTTTAAAAAATTATTCTAAACTCAAATTAGCTTGTGAGATTATTTGGGAACCTGAATCCGAGGCAGGCAGAAAAATCATAGCAGGCTTCATTGCAGCTTATGCACGATTGAGAAACTTTCCCCGGAACGCAGAACAAAGAAAAGCAGTCTTAAAAGCAATTGAAGAAATATCAAGAGTTAAAGATGTGAATGAGGAAAAAGAAGCATTGAGCCTTGTTTTGAAAAGAAGGTTTGTGATCATTCAAGGTGCACCTGGGACTGGAAAAACGAGATTAGCAAAGATTATTGCACAAAAGCTCGATTCTGAAAAATTCTTCACACAGTTTCATGCAGAAACCAGTTACAGTGATTTTATCTATGGTATAAAACCTGACCTAGAAGCTGGAGAAGTTGCTTATGTAGAACAGAAGGGTATATTTTACGAATCTTTGAAAACAGCCGAGAGTAATCCCGAAAAAAATGTTGTTCTTATTGTGGATGAAATTAATAGGGCAAATTTATCTAATATTTTAGGCCCCATTTTCTACCTTTTCGAATATCAGTTAGAGGATAATTCCGTCGAAATTGACATCGGGGGTGGGTACAGAATAAACAATATCCCCTCGAATTATTATGTAGTCTGTACAATGAACACTGCAGATCGGAGTCTAGCTGTTGTTGATTTTGCTTTAAGACGAAGATTTGCATGGTATACATTAAAACCTCATATAATTGAATCACCCAGAAAGAAAGAATTTTTCAAAGAAGATTTCTCAAAGTTTAATGATATATTCAATATGTATGCGGTCAGTGAAGAACTATCATTACAACCTGGACAAGCCTATTTTATCGCTGAAAACGAAGAGGAAATGAAAGATCGGGTTAAATATGAGTTGCTTCCTCTTATCAGAGAATACCTTGCTGAAGGTCTTTTAGTAAATGCAAAGGATGAGTTTGCCAAGTACTTCTACGACCGAATAGACGAGGTATTATTTGAATGAATTCTCAGGAAAACATCTTCCTTGAAGTTCCGTGCCTTACTGAGAAGTCACAATCTATTTCAGGACTATTTCTCGCAAAAAAATGGTTTAAGAAAGCTGACAAGAGATATTTATCTGAATACTTACAGAAATTCATTGATTATAATAAAGATTCTTTTGATTTTCTTCAAGTCACTCCTAAAATTGAGGGAAGCGGAAAAGGAGTTTCTTTAATTTTTAAGTCCGATCGTTTTATTGGTGCAATTCCACTAAGATCGCCAGATACCGGTAAGCAGATGGGGGATTTTGTAGTTAAGCCCCGGTATACCTCTGCAACTGACCAATTTTCAGAATATGTTGAAATTGTAAATCTACTGGAAAGTGAAATACTTCCTGAATTCAAGCATTCGATTCCTCTTTTGTCGCAGAATAACATGAGACCTCCTCTCTATTTAGAGGCGGTAAAGTTCGTAAACTTATTCGAAAAAGCAATAAAAACCAAATGGAACAAATTTCAAACAACTAAAAGAATATATAGATATCCAAAATCTCATGTTGATTGGAAGGAATATGTGGAAAAAGAATTCGACCCTGCGAAAAGGTTGCTTTTTCCCTGTTATGACAATATTCTGAGCAAATTCCATAGTGAGTTTTTTGAATTAAAATACGTTTATGGCATTGCAAAGAGAGAAATTATTTCTTTTAAGACTCCTCTAAGTATTAAATATCAATATCGAGACACTTTGACATATTTGGATAATGCATTATATGAGTTTCCTGAAAAACTGACAAATGAGCTTCAGATACATCTTTCAGATCCAGTCATCATTAAAAAATTAAAGGCTCAAGGGAATAAAATTCTGAACGGAAACTTCGAAGAAATTACTTCATGGAGAATTGATTTTTCCCTTATATTTGAAAAATATGTCCAATTCATATTCAATCAAATTTCGTTGGAAATTGGAGCAAACCAGTTAAACAATTACAAAATTAGATGTTCTTCGCATTTTAGCCCGCTTTGGAGCCTCAATTATTTAGAACCCGATATAATTTTGATGAAAAATAACTTGGATATCATAATAGATGCAAAATACAAATCTCACCTCTTCAACTTAAAGAGCACTAGCGAAGAATTAAAAAACGAACATCGAAAAGATTTACATCAATTGCTTGCATATACTGCTTTTGCTAAAAACAAGAATAAAGTTGGAATTTTATGCTATCCTTATAATGAACAATATATTTCAGAATTAGATTATATTTTCCCGTTTTCTAATACTAAAAGCAAGATCGTTTTGTTGGGTATTCCCTTGAATAAATCTAAATTGAATGATCTGAAAAAATTAATTATTACATATCTTTCTGAGATTGAGCGAGAATGTCCAATCTAAAAGGATGTCTTCACTTTTGATTTTTCTCAATTTTTGTTTTACTTATAGTCCTGACCTCGCTTCGCTCGGAACAATAACGGTAAAAGATACTAATCTGGCTTTCCGTTGTCTTTTTCTCAGATATTAACCCATCTCCCTAAACTATAATTTCCTTTATTCTCTACAGCCTCGGTTTCCATTTATTCATCAGCCCACTACAGCCAAAAAATAAAAATTATATTTTAATAATTCTCCCGCCGCCTGAGAAGCTTTCAGCCCCACAAATTTTTCAAATTAAAAAAAGTAAAAAAGGAAATAAGATCTGAGAAACAAAAATGCTTCTCAGTCAACCTCGACAGTGAGTGTAAAGTTCTCCTCTGTGCCGGTTGTATTCATCCAGGATTGTTTGTATATACCGTTTACCTGCTGGCTGCCCTGGTCCACGGCTTCAATAATCCATGAACGATTTCCCGGAACACCAACTTTTCCTTCAGGAGCTTCATCCTGGGTATATCCGTCGCTGAGAATGGTGAGCCCTTTGCTCACGTTGAGTTGCCAGGAGTAGCCTGTGGACGGATTTTCCCTGAGTTGAAGGGTAAAATTCTCTCCATTTTTGAGACTTATACTTGTTCCGTTGTCAGCTTCGGTTACTATCTGCCCTGTTTCCACTGTTTCATTAGCTTGAGTTGTGTTGTTTTCAGTTGTATTATTTTCAGTCACAGGTTCTGACTTTTCGGTACAACCGGCTGCAAAAACAACAGCAGCAATGACAAAAAGCATTGTTATTATCTTTAAAATATTCTTCATAACTATTCCCTCAAAAATCCTCTTTCTTTAGCTTCAAAGTATCTAATT
>JAUPKV010000315.1 GCA_030837265.1 Methanobacteriota archaeon | reverse complement strand
GAGGGACACCGTTTTCAAGGGACATCAGAGTAGTCGATCCTGTCCTTTCGCTTGCATTCAGGTATTTGCGGACGGATATTTCATCGGTCTTAATGTCTCTTGTAACACTGCTCTGCTGAACTTCTTTCACCGCTAAGCCCTTTTCATCACTCGACACTTCGATGGGCTTTACTGGAAGAATCTTTATAAGGTTTAGCTCGGTTTTGTCCGGAACCAGAGCTTCGCTTGCTATAAAAACCACATTTCCTCCGTTTCGGACGTAACTATCAATCCTGTCGACAGAACTGTTGGCAATAGGAGTGTCTTTCTGCGCGAGCACTACAAGGGTATAGCTGTCAAGTGAAGTTGGCACGGTGTCCGAGACTGTAAGGTTGCTGTTCGGGAGCAGTGAAAGTGCGGTTTTTGAAGGCAGCTTGCCATCATCAGTTACATAGAGGATACTCTGCGTGGAAGTATCCGGAATTGAAATATAGGCCTGGTTGTCGACGGTCAAATCATCTTTTACATTGAGCTTGACTGTAGTGACACCTGGTCCCAGGTTCCCCAGAGTGAACTGGTTTGTCCCACCTGCCGGGACATCCAGTGAAAACGATGTTGAATAGTTTCCTGAATTTCCTCTGCCGGTTTCGATCTCAACGTTTTGATTTTGACCCAGGTAGTTTTTAATTACACCGGTGTAACTGTATTTTCCATCAGTAGCCTCTATCCAGCCATTGATGATCCCTATATTATTAGCAGGCTTGCCTACTTTTACAAAACTGACTTTAATTCCGTAAGATTCTGCAAGGCTCTTTGAAGCAACCGGGTCGTCTCCTTTCCAGTTTGTGAAATCGGAAATGACAACGATTCTTCCGCCTTCTCTGGACAGAAGGCGCATGCCTGAGGAAATAGCTGCCGAAAGGTCGGCAGTGCCGGCTCCTGGCCGGACCTGTTTGAGGATATCCTTTGCAGCAGATGCACTACCTCCTTCAAGGGCAAGCAGAGGCGAATCCGAAGCCAGGATTATGCTATTTTTCTTGCTCACATCACTGTCTGCATATCCAAGCGCTTCAGTAAATCTAGAGCCGGTCTGCATACTGGCAGAAGAGTCAAGCACGAGAACGGTATGTTCTCCACTCAGAGCCTCTTGAGAAGTGTAGTAATAGCCTGCTGCTGCAATGGAAAGAAGGATAAGCATCAGGAGCTGGATCAGGAAAAGCGGGTCCTGCACTATTTTAGTGAGCGAGGCGTAGACTCGCTTTCTTTCCTTCTCCATCTTGAGGACAAACATAAGGGAGGGAATTGCAAGCACTTTTGGCTTAGGGCGAAGCATGTAAAGAATTATTAGCGGAATTACGCTCAGGAGAGCCAGAAGGGCTAAAGGGGTTTCAAAAGGTATTTTTACCGCCTCCCTCTTCTCCTGATTGTGTAGTGGAAAGCATCAAAAACGGGAGTGTCGGTTGTAAATGTATAGAACTCCGCCCCTACCTTCATACAGGCTTTTTTAATCCTGGCTGTATGGTCATCGAGTTTTCCAAGGTAACGTTTCTTGAAATTTTCACTAACGTAAGTCCTGATTTCTTCCCCGGTCTCAAGGTCTACAAGCTTGCTGTTCCCCTGTAGGGGGAGCACCTTTTCCGTGGGGTCGAGCACCTGAATGAGAATGAGGTCATGCTCCGAAAGCCTGGAAACTGCAGTTTCTATTGCCTGGGGTTCCTGCAGGAAGTCCGAGATAAGGATCACCAGGGACCTTGACTGGATTGCCCGGCTGTACTTCAGGACTGCTTCTTCTATTGACGTGCTGCCTGAGATTTCAAGTTCTGTCAGGCGGTCGATTGTCCGAAGAAGATTCTTTCGGCCACGGCTGGGCTTATTTATATCAACTTCCTGTGTAAATGTTGATATGGCAAACCTGTCGTTATATCTCGTTACCATGTAAGCGTAGCCTGCAGCAAGCATAGCGGCGTATTCGAATTTTGAAGTGCCTTTTTCCGGATAGTCCATGCTTTTGCTAGCATCAAGCAGGATATGGGTAGTAAGGGTTTTCTCTTCCTCAAACTGCCGCACATAAAGTTTTTCCGTCCTGGCATAGGCTTTCCAATCTATATCTTTCAAGTCATCGCTGGAGTCGTATTCCCTGAAACCGATAGTATCTATGCCGTGTCCGCTTCGAGTAGAAGGACGGTTGCCGGCATAAACCGTTGATACTCTCTTCCGGACAGAAAATGTAAACCGGTCAAGCTGCCTGAAAAAATCTGTTTCGATTTTTTGTTTTGTGCGAGTCATTCTGGATCGTCAGTTAAAAACCCGGTTTTAATCCGAGCTTGGAAAACCCTTCAAGGTCATTTATTTTACTTTTGGGGTCATTTATTTTACTTTTTTAAGGATATCCTCAATAGCCTGATCCGGGGTCATCCCGCCTCTTTCGGCTTCGAAGGTAAGGATGAGCCTGTGCCGGAGCACCGGAAAAGCCATGTAATCAATATCCTCTTTACTTACGAAATTCCTCCCCTCGACCAGGGCTCGGGCTTTTGCCGAAAGGATTAAGCCAATAGATGCTCGGGGGGAAGCTCCGTACTCAATATGTTCTTTGTCCTTCCTGGTCATACTCACAATAGAAAGGACACGCTGCTTAAGTTCCTCTGAAATCGGGACCTGCCGGGTGAGTTTCTGTAAATCCAGAAGCGTGGTTTTATCAAGGCCCCTTGAAGTTTTCGGGACTTCGGATTTCGTGTAGCGGTTTATTATTTCCATCTCCTCTTCATAGGAGGGATAGTCCACAAGTATTTTTAACAGAAAGCGGTCAAGTTGAGCTTCAGGCAGGGGATAAGTGCCTTCCATTTCGATAGGGTTCTGGGTCGCGAGAATAAAGAAGGGACGGTCAAGCATAAAGGTGTCGTTTCCTACCGTTACCTGCTGTTCCTGCATAGCTTCAAGGAGAGCTGATTGGGTCTTTGGAGATGCCCGGTTGATCTCATCCGAAAGCACGACATTTGCAAAAATCGGCCCGGGCGAAAATCTGAATTCTTTTTTATTGTCATGCTCTTCTATAACATTTGTCCCCGTGATATCGGAAGGCATGAGGTCAGGAGTACATTGAATCCTGCTGAATTTGAGGTTCATTGCATGTGAGACAGTAGAAATCATAAGGGTTTTTCCAAGTCCCGGGTTGCTCTCTATTAAGGCATGCCCCTCACAGAGAATTGCAATTATGACCTGCTCCACTACCTTATTCTGGCCTACTATGACCTTCCCTATCTCTTCAAAAAAAGATTTGAAAATTCTGCCTGCATTCTGGTAGGTCGCGGCGGCCTGTCCAGAGTCGATGTTGCTTTCACTCATTGCTGCTTCACCCATTATTCAAAAAAATTGCTTTAAGACAATTTTCAATAGTTTAATTTAGAGTTCCTGTAAATAAATTAGCTTTAGAAGTTAATCTGTATCAGATAATTCTTCTTATTTATTCTTTTGCGAGTTCTTCGAAGTAACTCTGGATGACATTCCTGTATCCTTCAGGTAAATTTTCATAATATGACTGTGAGGCAACCGCCTCAGGATTAATAGTATCGGATTGAATAAACGATTGGTTTGTATTGTTCCCTGATTGCTGGCTTGTGAAGCCCTGACCGGAGCCCGGGGGAATTTTAAAGTCGACTGCCTTGCCTTCTACTACGATAACTGCAGGTTTTCCGAAGAGACCCTCGTTATTGCTCTCATTATTAGCTGTCCCCCCATTTTCCGCAACCGGATAAAGGTCCGCATTCGAACCCGAGATATATGGGGCTACAACTTTAGGAATGTTTTTCGGAGTTATATCTGTATGATAGTCCGTATCTGCTATATACATTGCACCCAAACCTGTAAGTAAGGTCAATCCGATTCCAACCGTTAAAAATTTTTTATTCAGCAAAGATAAAGGCTCTACTGGCTTCAGATCAATAATTACCCTGCCAATAAGGTCCTTCACTATTATATTATCAGCATTTCTATTGTCGTAAGCCGTTCTCAGCCTTTCCTTAAGTACCGGATTTTTTTCCTCAATAAGTTTAATTGAATCTTTTTTAACCTTCATACTGTTTCGGATGTAGGTAAGCATTGCAGCAAGCGCAAATTCTATCACTACAATGCCTAAAGTTTCAAACAATAAACTAAAACCTAAAAAATTATATTTTGTACCTGTGTAAGGTTCAAAAAAACTTATCACAGAAAAAATCTCTTCCATATTGGTTAATAAGAAAACGATGTGTAAAGCGAAAAATATTATTGCAAAATCAAGTAAAGTATATATTAAGCTATAAACTCTGACTGCTGATTCATACTTTTTTATTGAGGCTTCCAGATCCAATTTATCACATCGAACGAGCTTAACTAACTTTCTTAATTTTGAACATTATTATATTTTTTGCTCACTTTTGAATGCAGGATAAGAACCCAGCACCTTTAGAGTGTCAACTTTGTCTTTTATATCTTCTAGGGCATCTATTATAAGTACATCGCCAGTGCACCCTTCAAAATCAATGTAGAAATAATAATCCCCGAGTTCCTTCTTCGAAGGCCTGGACTCTATTTTAGTCAGGTTGATATTCCTCAATGCAAAAGCTCCAAGGATATTGTATAATGCTCCTGGCCGATCTTTTTCAAGATAAATTATAAGTGAAGTCTTGAAAACAGTTGCAAAAGAAGTCGCAAAAGAAGTCGCAAAAGAGGAATTCAGGTCTTTCCCTCCCGAACTCAGGGCTTTGTCCACTGCTTCCAAAACAATGAAACGTGTATAGTTTTCTTTCTGATCCTGAACATTCGAAAGCAAAGTATTCAACCTGTAGCATTCTGCAGCCTCAGGGGAGGCAATAGCAGCCATTTCCTCAAACTCCCCCGCCAGTCGAGCTGCGTGGGAGGTACTGCCCGTACTCCTGAGTTCTGTTCCCGGGAAATGTTTTTTCAAAAAATGTCTGCACTGGGCAAGCCCTTGCGGATGGGAAAGAATGATCCTTATATCCTCCAGCCTGCCTTTAGCGAGCAAGCAATGCTCGATCTTGACAACAACTTCCCCTACGATCCGGACATTTTTTTCAAGAAGGAGATCAAGAGTAATACCTACAGAACCTTCAATAGAGTTCTCAACCGGTATTACCGAAAGATCCGATTTCCCATCGACTACAGCCAGTAAAGTATCCTCTATATCTGCAAAATACCTGAATTCTACGCCGCAAAGCTGGTATTTCGCAGTCCACAACTTTGCAGCCTTTTCAGAGTACGAGCCTTCAGGCCCCATTATACCGATAATCATTTGTAAGGTTAATATTAGAGTATTGATGTTTTTTGATCGTACAATGACTTTCCTTCATCAGGGAAATTATAAAAAATACCCCCTAAAGATGAAGGTTTTTTAGTGAGCCTATTGCCCTATCGCTAATATTCAAATATCGTGTTTCAGATACTTTAAACTTTTTTGATATATAACTTTCTTTTCGGTTTAAATAATATTTACGCAGACATGAATCTTTTTAAGTTAAATAACTTACCTTTTGACGGTGGAGATCATCTTACAGCCTAAGCTCCGCTATTTGAGCTCATAAACTATTTTTTAATAGGATTCATGACTTCAATGGTTTTCGTCCTCTTGAGGGAGCGCAGCGACCGAAAAGGACCCCGTGCTCCCGAAGCGAAAATCGGGAAGCGAAACTCGGGTATCAAAAATACTATATTTCTGTGTATGCATACACATATACATGGGTACAAAAACACTCTCAATCCGGGACGAGACATACGCCCAACTAAAAGATGCGAAATTGGAAGGGGAGAGTTTCAGTGACGTTATCGACCGCCTGCTCAAGAAGAAAAAAGGGAATCTTTCAGTTTATTTTGGTGCGCTGAGAGATGAAGAGCTTCTGGAGGGTCTAGAAGAAGATTCCAGGAATATACGCAAACTTTCGAGGCTCAGGACATGATCATACTTGACACAAGCGCCCTTATCGACTTTTTCAGGGGTGAAGAAAAGACCCGTGGATTCATGGATGAAGATGTGACGACGACTATAATCAGTTACTACGAAATCTTCTCAGGTGTCAAACACAGAAAAGCCAGAAAAGAGGAACAATTCTTCAGAAGGTTCTTTTCGGAAATCGAAGTATTGGACTTCGACCTGAAAGCTGCGGAAGAAGCAAGTGAAATAATGGGCAGGCTGCTGAGTCTTGGCACTCCGGTTAATAGTATGGATGTGCTCATCGCAGGCATTGCCTCTGCAAACGGTGCTGAAAAGATAATTTCAAGAGATAGTGATTTCATCAATATCGGGAAAGTCTCAAAATTTGATGTTCTGATATATTGACCTCAATATCTTAGTTCTTTGCTTTATTAATATCAAGTAGACATCAATGTGGTGAACTAAGGAGATTAAAGGCTCCGGACCCGAAATGAAAATCTAAAAATCAAACTGTAGCTTTTTGTGATTCTCGTATTTGCTTTGGCTGATTTTCCTATTGCGAAGTTTCATTTTGAATATGCAAAAGCCGTTTGCTTCGCAAACGTGACAAGACACGTTAAGTAAATTATTACTGTTTCCCCGTTTTTATCGTGACTTGTGCCTACACCGGTTTTAAGTCCTCTTGAGGGAGCGCAGCGACCGAAAAGGACCTCGTGCTCCCGAAGCGAAACTCGGGTGGCGCAACTCGGGTGCAAATACTTATACGAAGAGCCTCTATTATATCAACTTCATGAAACAGGATATGTCGAGTGCCGACGTTGCTGCAGTTGTTGCCGAGCTGTCAGCAGGGCCGAAGTCCATTATGGATGCGAAAATCGGGAAGATCTACCAGACCACAGCTGTGGAGATTCGCATCAACCTTTACGTTTTTCATCAGGGAAGGGACAACCTGGTAATTGAGGCAGGGAAGCGATTACACTTAAGTAAACACTTCAGGGCAAGCCCTGAGCTCCCCCAGTCTTTCCCAATGCTGCTTCGAAAGTACCTGTTGGGAGGCAGGATCGTATCTGTAGAGCAGCACGACTTTGACAGGATTGTGAAGATCGGGGTCGAGAGAGGGGGAGTCAGGAACTTTTTAATTGTTGAGCTGTTTGCTCGGGGGAACGTGCTTATCGTTGATTCGGAAAACAAAATTATCCTGCCTATGAATCCTGTGACTATGAAGGACCGAAAGCTCAGGAGCGGAGAGATTTACGAGCTTCCGGAGGCACAGTTGAGCCCGGTAGATGCTAAGGCTTCGGACCTTACGGAGGCTTTTTCCAAATCTACGGCTGATATTGTCCGGACGATTGCTACAAGGTTCAATCTCGGGGGAGTTCTGGCAGAAGAGGTCTGTGCCAGGGCAGGAATCGATAAATCTAAGCTTGCAAAGGAAGCATCTGAAGAGGATGCCGCCAAGCTAAGCAATGCGATGCATGATCTTTTTTCCCCGCTTTTCAGGTCAAAGGCTGCAGGAAAGTGTAAAATAGAAATCGGGCCGGGAATTGAAGCCGAAGCTCCAATCGGAGTTGAAGCCGAAGCTCCAACCGGAGTTGAAGCCGAAGCCCCTAAACTTAAACCTCAGCACGTGAAAAAGGAAATTAACGGAAAAATGGAAACTTTCGATGTGCTGCCTTTCGACCTCATTCTCTATTCCGGATACGAAAAAGAAAACTTTGATTCCTTTAATACGGCACTTGATGAGTTTTTTGGGAAAAAGGCTCTTGAGCAGGTCGCAGAAGTAAAGGAAGCTTCGAAGAAGGAGAAGACCCTTGGCGTTTACGAAAGAAGGCTTCTCCAGCAGGAAGAAAGCCTTTCAAAGTTCCGAACAGAAATTGAGAAAAATAATACGCTCGCAGAAACAGTGTATGCCAATTATCAGCTTATAGAAGAGCTTTTTTCCGTGCTCAATGCTGCACGGGCAAAGGGTTATTCCTGGGATGAGATCCGCTCCACCCTGAAACAGGCAAAGAAGACAATACCTGCTGCACAAAAGATTAAAAATATTGACCAGAAAACCGGAACTATAACTGTTGATCTTGAAGGCAGGAGTGCAAACCTTGATATACGGAAGACAGTGCCGCAGAACGCTCAGGATTACTATGATAAGGTGAAGAAGTTTACCAAAAAGCGGGAAGGCGCTCTCAAAGCTATTGAGGATACCAGGAAGGCTATGGAGAAAAAGGCCGCATCAAAGGCTGCAAAAGCAGGGAAAAAATTGCAAGCATCCAGGAAAAAGCACTGGTACGACCGTTTCAGGTGGTTTGTGTCCTCAGATGGTTTTCTGGTTGTTGGAGGCAGGGATGCCGATACCAATGAGGAAATTTTCAAAAAATACATGGAAAAAAGAGATATCGTCTTTCATACCCAGACTCCAGGCGCTCCACTAACCGTCGTTAAAGCCGGAAAAGAAGATGTTCCGGAATCCACACTGAATGAAGCTGCGCAGTTTGCAGTATCTTACTCCAGCCTCTGGAAGGCAGGCCATTCCAGCGGAGACTGCTACTGGATCAAAGCTGAGCAGGTCACAAAAACTCCGGAATCCGGTGAGTATGTGAGAAAAGGAGCTTTTGTCATTCGCGGGGAGCGTAATTACTTTAGAGATGTGCCTCTGGGCGTTGCAGTCGGGCTTGAACTCAAAGGCGAGACAAGAGTAATCGGCGGACCTGTTTCTGCTATCCGGAAGCACGGGGATTACATTTTGGAAGTGACTCCCGGCGCTTTCAATCAGAACGATATTTCAAAAAAGATCTACAGGATTTATGCGGATGAACTGGGCGATCCTCGTTTCGTAAAACAGATCGCATCACCTGACCAGGTTGCTATGATGGTCCCGCCCGGAGAATCCGATTTGAAGAGCTCTAAGCCCGAAAGGAAAGGTCAGGGAGCTGAGTCCGGAAGAGATTACGAAACTCCCGGAGTACGTGATCAACCTGAGGACATTGAAGAGGAAATAGAAGGGGAATTTGATGACATCGCCGGAGCAGAAACCGATGAGAGATCCGGAGAAGAAGTCGGAGAGAAAAGTAAAGAAGGTGCCGAAACTCCGGAGTGAAAAGGCATGAGAGTCACAAACCGCTCCCTTAAAGGAAGAGAAGGGGAAATTTCGGTAACAGTCGAAACCCTCGATGACCTCTGGCACTTGAAGTACATTATTGAAAAAGGGGACCTGGTTTTTGCGCTTACCAAGCGCAAAGCGGATACTTCGAATGATAAAATCCGGCCTGAAAAGGTTGAGAAAGTAAAAGTGAGGCTCGGGATCAGGGTTGAAGAGATGGAATTCCACAAGTTCGCAAACCGGCTGCGAATACACGGGATGATTGAACACGGAATGGATACAGGTTCCTATCATACGCTCAATCTTGAAATCGGAACTAACCTCTCAATCATAAAAGAGCACTGGAAGAATGACCAGCTCCAGAGGATCCAGGATGCCGAAGAGGCTTCGAAGCGTCCGAAAGTCGTTATGGTTGCAGTTGAAGAAGGGGATGCAGATATCGGTTTTGTGCACCACTACGGAATTGAGATCTACTCCCATATCCGGCAGTCCTCGGGAAAGCGGGAAACCGGATTGCGGAATGAGTTTTTCCGGGAGCTAGTCGAACAGCTCAAGCATGCAGTCCCTGAGGACGCCTCTATAGTCATTTGCGGGCCGGGATTTACCAAAGACGACTTTCTTAAATATTTCCAGGAAACGGAACCTGCAATGGCTTCAAAAGCACTGACCGAAGATACGTCAATGATTGGAATGTCCGGTTTTCAGGAAGTGCTGCGCAGGGGAGCAGTAGACCGGATAATGCAGGAATCCAGGATAGCCCGTGAATCGGCTCTGATTGAAGATCTCATCCGGGAAATTTCAATGGATGGCAAAGCAGCCTATGGTTTTGCAGATGTTAAAAATGCTCTTGGTTACGGGGCTGTGGAAACGCTGCTTGTTGCGGACGAAACCCTTCGTGAAGGGCGGGAGAAAGGAGAAGATATTGATAAACTTCTCATGGAAGTCGAACAGGCCCAGGGAAAGGTTGTAGTTTTCAGTACAACCTTTGAGCCGGGAGAAAAGCTTCACAAACTGGGTGGAATTGCAGCCCTGCTCCGCTTTAAAGTGAGGGGTTAAGCTTTTCCAGGCATTGCTAATCAAGCCATTTTCCTTGCAAACACGATTCTTGATGCGTCCTGCATGTCAAGTGCCGTGAACACTTCAAGCCCGTAATCACTCAGCATCTCTATATATTCGGTAAAGGGAACACTGTTCTCAAATCTGTACCCTGATCCGCCTTTTTTCACATCTTCAAAGGTCCAGAGGTTCCAGTCAAGACTGAGAATGGTATTAGACTCCATTTTTTCATCAAGGACCTGTCTGGTTACGAAAATGCCTCCCGGGTTCAACGCCTCGGCAATTTTCGGGAGAAGGGAAGGTACTTTTCCTCCCGGATTAAAAGAAGAGAAAACAAGATCATATCCGCTACCAATTCCATCTTTAAAGAAGTCTCCGGGAATCACATCCACGTTTGATGCTCCGTACTTACTGATAAAATTCTTTGTTCTTTCAGTGACAGAAGGCAGATCGAAAACAGAAGCCTGCAAATTTTCATTCATTTTTGCAAAAGCAATAGCATAGAGCCCATGCCCTCCTCCGAGGTCAAGCAGCTTTTTGACTTCCTTCAAATCAACATTTTCCATAACAACTCTAACGGTGTCCTGAAGTAGTCCACATCGTGCGTTTTCAGCCATACAGTTAATAACTTCTCCGAAAAAGGGTTCTTTCTCGAAAATCTCCGGCCCCCTTCTCATTATCTGGGTAAGGCGAGCCCAGAGCTCTGCATTTCGGAGTTTTTCGGCAAGATAATGCTGTTGAGAATACGGAGAGCTTTCCAGAAGATAAGCAGCACTGAGCTTTGATACCATGTACAGGGTATTTTCTTTTTTTGTTTTTTCGTCCAGAAAACTATCTTCGGACCCGTTCACAAACCGGTCGAGCAGCCCGAGGGTGCAAAGAGCCTCACAAAAATGAGGCATAAGCACAGGATCGCAACCAAGTTTTTCAGCCAGAGTTCCAGCTGATAAAGGAATTTTAAGAGTTTCGAATACCCCTAGCTCAAAGGCAGAAGAAATCAGCCTGCATTCCCTCGAACCTTGAACAGAAGAGTCAATAAGTTTGAAAAACCGGTCCGAATCGATATCAGGCTTTTGCATCAGGTCAATTGCTATTTCTTTATTAATATGTGTTTTATTTTCCGTTTCATTCTCAATTTTGTTTTGAATTTTATTTTCCATGTTATCTCTCCTTTTTATACTTTTTTCAGACAGGTTCAGGGAAGCTAAAAGCCCTAATGTGCCTGCTTTAAGTCAACAATTTTTCCCTTCTCCATAAAGGCGATCTCATCACTCATCCATTCAACAACATGAATATCATGGGAGATCAACAGAAAACTTATTCCGAATTTGTTTTGCAGTTCTTTAAGCAGGCACAGGATCTGAGCCTGGACAAGCGGATCGAGCATGGAGGTAGGCTCATCCGCAACTATAAACTCAGGTTTCATACCAAGAACTCTTGCTATTGCTACTCTCTGAAGCTGTCCGCCACTCAGTTC
>JAUPKV010000314.1 GCA_030837265.1 Methanobacteriota archaeon | reverse complement strand
CGGTTGAGTCGCCTGTGAGTTCCGTGTTTGACCCGATTAAGCAAGTGCCTTTTATATCATAAGTAAATCGTCCTTTGAGGTACACTTTGGTACCTGGATTTTTTGCTGCATAATCAAGCGCTTGATTAATCTGTACCTGGTCGTCTTTTCCATCGCATTTATAACTACCTGTGCCGTCTCCTGATACATAAATGGTTTGTGCACCTAATACAACAGGAGTATTTACAACTATACAAAAACATATGAGCAAGAGAAAAAGCATTTTTTGTGTTATCATTTACCCCACTCCATAGCAATATCTATTTTTAAAAAATTTTATATGATTAGTTAAATAATTTATAAATGATGACAATTAAATCATATCAATTAAGTCATATTCAACGTCGATGAATAGTCATTTCAGTAAAAGATTGCTATTAAGATGTAAGCTTTTTAAGTTCAACTCAATTTCCTTTAAACTGCCAATTCCCCTTATTCCCCTTAATTCCCTTTAATCCATAAATTCCCCTTTAAACAGTTAATTTCCTGAAATTATAAATTAATCTTAAAACCTTCAATTCCACTGTAAACCTTATGATACCAATGGATAGAGAAGTTGCTTCCAAGCTTCTTTCTTTTATTTTTTCAAATATTGAGATATAAGTTGAAAACTCTATACCCTTTTCGACCCAAAAATTATATTCAAGATTTCAACTTTCTTCAACCAGTGTCATGAAAACTTAATTGCAGATCATCAATATAAGGTCAAAACCATATCGGCTGATGGAAGCTACCAAATAATATATTCCATAATCAGGTTTTTTACGATACTAGTAACTTTATTATGGAAATGAAGTTGGTTTGTGCAAAATTTAGTAAACTGTTTTTTAGGAGTTCGGTAATTCAATGGATCCGAGAATTCTAATACAAGAAATGAGAGTCAAAGGAATGATAAGCAGCTTGTATCGGTAGTGATGGCTGATGTCAAAAACTGTTTGTTTCAATTATCATGTTCCCCTCTCCCTCTGTTTTATTTATTAATGTTATTAATAAGGCAAACACTGTATAAATATTTAACATGTTTCCTTTAAAATTTTTATGAAGTTCACTAATTAAATGAAGTGTTTTATTAAAACATATTAAAGCAGACATAACTGAAATATCGGAGGATTAAATATTTCTCCGGTGAAAAGAGTACAAATTCATTTCCGGATCCTGAAAAACTATGAAAAAAATTTGAATTTATATTTGAGTCCTATTTGAGAATCTTTATAAAGTCAGCAATAATTTGCTTTAGAGATTTTTTGGTTGGATACACCCGTACCTCTATTAAAGGATCTGTATTCCCTAGAATCATCGCTGAGACTATCGCATCAGGCCTGTACAGACAAAGTACGGGAATTCCATTTACCAGTGCCCTGCAGATTTCAAAACCTACACCAATAGAAGGTACTGAAACCTCGGCAATTAAGGCGTCGCTTTTTACGAGCAAGCCCATATCACGGGAGTAAATCTCTTCTTCTGTCATTTCCATTTCTACTTTTTCCAGTTCAGGGTCCGCAACGTACCAGCAAAGTACTTCGGCTCCGGTTTCCTCAAGGATATTATACATTAACTGGTATGTTTCAAGCAGCTGCCTTCCTCCCCGTATGGAACCCGATAAAAATATTTTTGGCTTCCGTTTTTCCGAGGCTGGCATTTTCTCCAAGGCTTTCATTCATATCACCTTCTTGCTTTTTCCCGTTTTTTTCAGCAATTCCAACATTACTGGTTTTTTATACTACTCCTCTGAAATAATGCCCGGTGGTAAAACCCTTTCCAAGACCCTCACATCTGTCTTGTCTCTGTTTTCCGATCTCAAGATCAAGAGAAGTGTCAATTGCCTTCCGGTATGCAAGAGTTACTTTCCTGATTTCTTCGGCATTCTCCATTCCGAGAGTTTCGATCCTGAGACTTGTGATTCCGCATTCCAGAAGGTCGGGAACATACTCAAGCATACAGAGAACTCTGGAATTGAGAAGATGCATCCTGCATTGATGATCCATGAGCAGAGGAAATTCATACTTTTTCTCATCTGCAAGTACGAAGTTCCCAGCTTTGCATGGAGCATTACACAGATTCTTTTGTGTTCCAGAAAGTCCCCCAAGCAGCCCACCTACAAGGCAGTGTTCCGATTCCATTAATTCCAGGCACCCATGAGCTATACATTCCACCTGTCCATGGAAAGCAATGTTTTTCAGCTCATCAAGTGTCAATTCCGGAGAAACCACGACCATTTTAGCCCCTTCTAGCAAAAGAAAGGAGTTTGCACTTGAATTAAATATATTCAAAGGACTATCTGCAATAAAAGGAATTTTCTCTGCTTTAGCCAGGTTGATAATACCAAGGTTTGAAGCAAGGACCCCATCAGCCTCAAATTTTCGGGTAAAAGACAGAATTTTCTTAACTGATCCCATTTCAGAATCCTTCACCATCTTTGGTACAATAAAATAAATTTTCTTGCCTGCAGCCCTAGATTCTAAAACCGCGTCCTCGAAATCTACTTCCAATCCTTCAGGAGAGGATTCTTTTTGTCCAGCAAAATACGGCCTTCTGAAAAGCCCTTCTCCGAAATAAATACAATCTGCTCCACCTGCAATTGCTGCTTCAAGTCCTTCTTTTGAGTATACGGAAACTGAGAGCAAAGTGTGAACTGGAAGTCTTTTCAGGAGAGTATCTTCTTTATTGTTTCCGGATTCCATTTTATCTCCGGATTCTGGCAGTTGTAGATTCTGAAGAAGTTTTCTCTTCCATTTTAATATTCTGGAATTTTCAAGCTGCAATATCGCTTTTGTCCTGAGCTCATTTAACTGTCCCATAGGGACAAAGATACCCTCTTCCATATTCACATTAAGCTCAAATGCTTCAAAAAGGGTATTCCCGAGCTTAGAAAGTTGTTTTTCGATCTGGGCTCTCGTTGTGGGCTGTTTTTCTGCCTTTTCTACAAGATATTCGGACTCAACTACTAATGAATTTGAATCTTTGTCAGTTATTTCCAGCTTTATTGACTTTCCTGAGATAATAGTTACAGTTAAGGATACGGGAATTTTAGGTCTCAGACTTCCGAATTCGCTTTCTTTTTTGAGGGAATCCATAAGTTTTTTATCATGTGTCCTGTGTACCGCACTTCCGAAAGGTGCTTTCGAATCAAACGGAAGGTCTACTATCTCTCCTTTTCCTGCACTATAAACAGTACCTTTTTCAGTATACATGCAGGATATGATTTTTCCTTTATCTTCCGGCCTGGTTTTGGCATTCTCGACCATTATCCCGTCCCCAAGCCGAATTGTACTTGAAAGCTTTACTCGAATACGATTTAAGCACTTGTCATACCCGACAACAATGCCTGCAGGTATTCCCCGGTTATGAGGATTCTCTCTGCTCATGAGTTCTGCCCGAGGGTTTCCAAAAAAATAACCTTGAGTAAAATCCCTATTAAAAAGCTGTGTAAGCGTTTCCTTTTCTTCATTTGAAACAAAAAATCCTTTAGAATTGTCAAAATACCTGTCAATCAGGCGGCGGTAAATTCTGACAACTCCTGCTACATACTCCGGTCTCTTCATTCTGCCCTCTATTTTGAATGACTCGATCCCGGATTCTATAAGGGCATCCAGGCCTGAGCTAATATTAAGGTCTCTTGGACTCAAGAGATACTTGCCGCTTGTTTTGATCGGCTTTCCGTCACAGTAAAGACTGTACTTTTTTCGGCACGGTTGGGCACAGTATCCTCTATTTCCACTCCTTCCCCCAATAAGGCTGCTCAGGAGGCACTGTCCGGAATAGGAGAAACAAAGAGCCCCATGTATGAAAACTTCAATCTCAGTCCTGCTTTTTTCTTTTATAAATTTTATGTCCTCAAGGGACAATTCCCGTGAAAGTACAACTCTTTCGATTCCAAGACTTTTTAAAAACTCAACTCCTTCACTGTTATGCAAAGTCATTTGAGTGCTTGCATGCAGAGGAAGGTCAGGCAGGTATTTGCCTGCAAGATAAATGAGCCCAAGATCCTGGACGATAATCGCGTCTGCCCCCATCTCTCTCAAATCGCAGAGCAGTTCGAGGGCATTTTCCATCTCCCCATCTTTTAACAGGGTATTTACAGTTACGTAGACTTTCACACCTCTGAGGTGAGCATAGTCAATTGCTGCTTCAAGTTCGTCTTTCGAAAAATTGGATGCACACCCTCGGGCACTGAAAACTCTGGCTCCGAGATACACAGCATCCGCTCCGTTTTCTACTGCGGCCACCAGGGCTTCCATACCGCCGGCTGGTGCCAGCAGTTCCGGTTTTTCTGATATCATCAAGTTGAATTAACTGCCTGTTCTTAATTAAGTTTTGGCATCTTTGCCATCTTTGGAGTTACAAAATCTGCCTGGTCGAGTTCTGATAAGCCCTAAACTAAAGTTAAATGAAAAATATTACAATGCCAGATTCCTTTCAACATATTCATTATTAAATCATAAATTATATATATTAACGCTGAAAGGAAAGCTGATCTTGACTATGGACGAAGATTTATAAGGACTATTTGAAAAGAATTAATCTGGGGTTTGGTATGTCATATAGAAATGAGCTTGATGAAGTAAGAACTATTGAAGAGGGATTCAAAAAAGCTTATGATCAGGATCCAGGGGGGACAATGGAGGCTGTTGAAAAGCTGAGAAACTTCACATTTCAGTTAATCCATATGGAAGCTACTCCAGAGAATGAGATTGATGCAAAGGCATTCGTAATTTCGATTGGAGACTTAGGTAGGGTAGCCGCAGAAACTGGAATGGAGATCGTTTGTGTGGCTGTAAGTCTTGCTCTTGGAGACATAGTTATGGAGGCAGCTGTCCAGAAAAAGGAGAATCTTGCAGTAAAAACTTTATCAGTTATTGGGAACCTGGCGTTGGAATTTACAGGAAAAGGCCTGGGTACTGCAGCAAAAGGTGCTGCCGAATTGCTTGGAAAATGCGGGGAAGCATCAACCAAACTCAAGATGGAGACCCTGGTAAGCCTTTCTGAGATTTATCTTATGCAAATAGCTCTCAAAGCTAAAGAAAAAAATATTTCAGAAGCTGTACTCGTTTCAATAAATTTCCTTGGGGATATCGGGGCATCTGCAGCCGAGCAGAAAACGGAAATCGGGACTCTAGAGGCTGCAGTCATTCTTGAAGATCTGGGTAATGCCGTTGTAAGAGAAAAGAGTGACTATTACGCAATAGCTGTAGTATTGGCACTTGAAAAACTGGGAACTGCAGCTTCCATGTACGGTTTAAAAAGTGTACTTGTCCAGACTGCATGGTCTTTGGAAATAATTCGAATCCTTACCCTTGAGCAGGGTTTAAAAACTGCAAGCCTTGCAGCAAAGAGTGCACTTGAATATTTGAATACCGGTGGAATGATTGATGAAGAACAGAATATGGGAAAAATTCAGGAAATAAAGAAATTCCACTCAATTTTCCTGAAGAAAAAATAATATGATTGATACTTTTATATTCAAAATAATAGTCGACTCCACTCATTTTGAATATACTTTTCTTAAATTTGTTTGATTTTTCAGATTTAGAGCCTTTTTTCAGGCTGCTTCTTCAGTCTCTTCCTGATCTTCAAAATCCTCTTCGTTTGCATCGACTTCGTCTATTTTCTCAGTTTCTGGTACCATTAGGTTTTCGATCCATTCACTAAGTCTCCCGCAGTATTCAGGTTCACAGTCGAAAGTACAACCAGTACAGGATGAGAACATCTCTCCTGCCAACAATAGATCGTATTTCTCTTTGACCTCCTCTTTTGCCTTCAGGAGATATGTTCTTGCACCGTTTGAGACACCGACCTCGCGGACGATCAGGTCCTTATCCAGAAGCTTCTTAATGATTCTGGAACACTTCCTGCTATCTATGTCCAGCTCTTTCCAGATAACATTCTGGAAAACTCCGTCTTTATGCCTTCTTATAATGTTATAAGCTTCTTCTTCAAGATCCATGCTTCCACACTAATAAAGTTACTTATAAAGTTTTATTCATCGACCGGAGTGATAAGTATGATGTTATTGCCACGAAGCACTACAGAACCAAGGGATCGGACCTTTTCACCCTTTACAATCTCCATTGTATCTACAAGATGCAGGTTCATATAGTCGTCCACACTCTTAAGAGTGCCTTCAAGCAAATTAAGGTCACCTTTCATTTCTACCTGGATCCTTGATCCAACAATTTTCTGGACTTTTTTATTTGGGAACAAATTTAAACCCTCGCTGATTTTATCTTAATTTTGGTTCCCGCACTTCCGGGTTCCGCTTTTTCGTCCAAAGCCGGAGCTTAAAATCCGCTTATGCTGCTGCCAGCAACTGAGAAGTTATTCCGAATTGTCACTCCACCGGCTTCTAATTAAACTGAAATTACATACCTTTACACAGATATATAACCATCGATCTTCAGAGTTGTAAAATATTCGTAAGGTTAGATATAGCCCTGGATATTCGTACTTTCGTCAACAGATTTTGTGGGTTCTTTTTTTGGCCTTGGAATCGCTCTTGCAATTGGTCCGAAGACAGATTCGTACTCATTTATATGCTGGCTTAGCCAGCGATTGAGTTCAAGAGCAGCAACCGGAGAGAGAATTATTTCTGTCTCAACACGTCTTTCGATAATCCTTGACTCAGAAGCATCACCGAACATCTTAGGAGTGTCATTATAAAAACCGATTCTGAAATCATAAGGGCTGTGCCCGCCTGCAGCTCCGATAGCGTAGATCTGTCTGAAGCTTTCGGGTTTGACAAATTCAACTATAATGCCGGTTTTATTTTTTTTGGCTGCTGAGTGTTCGAGATTTTCTCTTGAGTCAACGTCTTCGGTCATAATATTGCCTCTACATTATTTTCAGGAATTATCTTTATCAAGCAAGATTCCAGCGTCAGTAATGATCTCAGTGCTGAGTGAACTCCCAGAGTAATTCATTAGATATTAATTCCCCATATGAATAGGAATAATCTTTCAATTGGCTTTGATATTATAAAAGGAGTTCTATGAGCTTGAATTACTTGAATAATTTACTTCATATGGCACAAACAGCACTAACGAGCTTTATGTTGAATGTATCTCGAACAGTTGGATATAATTGGACTAAACAACATATTATAAATATTTTTTGACAGTTCCACGCCTAAAGTGTCAACATACTTATAAAACAAATAACTCAAAGGGATTATCAATAATAGCGATAAGATGCATGAAGTTAGAACAGCCAGACCGTATGGCAATACTGGGTTCATGGCTAGAAACAATGAACAGGTGAAACTGCATATGATCAGGAAATGTATCAGGTACAAAGAATAAGATATTTTTCCCAGGAACACCGGAACGGAGGAAGAAAAAACTTTTTGCATTCGCTCACTGTTCAATAAAACATACATTATCATGCCGGCTCCTATAATATGATATATCATCTTTGGCTTAAGGAAGACACCGTTATTGAGAAAACTATACAACGAGTCATTTGTCACCGTACTAACCGGATAAGACCCTAAAAACAATCCTGCAAACAGCACACCTGACAATATTATACTATTGCTTGTTTTAAACATGGGGGTCTTTCTGGTAAAAATGTCAGCCAGAGCCATTCCTATTATAAAAGCCAGGTAGTAAGAGTTAAAGAAGACAAGGGCTGCAGAAAGGTAGAGCATCCAGCGTTTTCGCCACGACCCGAAAAGTAAGGCTATCGCAAAAACAAGCATTGACCCGTAGAACTCTATTGTCATCGTCCACAATACCGGGTCGTAGTGTACATCATCGCCTACGAAGAACGAATCATAAACGGCCTGTTTAATCGCATCGTCAATGCCAGGCGAAAAGGTCCAGTAGCCAGTCCAGAAGTTGGCAGGGTTATTATTTGCAGTAATCATTACAGTTTCGGTATAATAATGGAATAACCCGAATGATGATAATAAAAATGATAATAAGGTTACTGTAATTACAGGAATTAACAATCTTATATAACGGCGCAGTATTCCATTTACAATTAAATTTTATCCCCTATACTAAAATATTTTTGAGCTAATACATAACCGCTCAGTACAAAGAAGATGCATACGGAGAAGTTACCTGCGCCAATTAATCCTAGCGGAGAGCTAGAAAAAATTGTCTCAAAGTTTCCGAAATGCGATGGTACCTGATCACTATAGATCAACGCCGGGGTGAGAACGATAAAGAAATGCATTAACATAACATTTACTGCAGCTATACCGCGCAGCCCATCAAGAAAGCTGATTTTTCCTTCCATACTCATCTTTCAGGGATTTTTGTCTGAGGGATAGTTATTTTAAAATATGAGCTAATTTCAAGATCCGACTCAATTTTCGTTCATTCCTTTTAATCTTTTAGACTATTTCCGGAACTGTCACAGTTAGCTATGAATATTCCATTATTTAGAATGCCACCTGGAACATTAATTATTCTGTCTTCTATCCAGATTCTGAAATTCTCAGAGATTAAACACCCCTCATCTTTTTTAAATATGGCTGAATCTTTGAAATAATTTAGTTTTATAGTATCCAGGGTTTCCTCATAGAGTCCACAATCTTTGAATTTGTTACTTATATACACATCAAATGTACCATCATCATGGAGGATGAAATGGGTAGTTCTATTTTTGAATTTTCTGGGCATAGGGATCACGTATTTTATTGAGTTAAAACAGTTAGATACACTTTTTTACATAGTGCATAGGGATTTTTACTTTGAGATATCTACTAAGTTGTAGTACTTCCTATTTTCATAGGATTTTATAGCACTTAAAACAGCAACAGACCAAAATAATTATATTTCAATTGCTTTTATCAAAAATAAGGTTTAGTAATGTATACTGATTTCTATTTCGAAACTCCTATTATTTATACATTGAAACAGATAATTATATTCTATAAAAAAAGAGTTGGCAGAGAATAGCGAATCCTGCCAAGACTCAGAATGAGTAATTTCTCAACTATCTTAAAAGTTATAGAACAATCTGAAAGTTCCTACAAAAGGAGTTAACCTATGAGAATTCTTATACTCTATACAGGCGAACTTGGAAAGAAAGTTATCCAGAATCTTATTAACTCAAGTAGCTTCTGCGTATCCTGTGGGGATCTCTGCAATCAATGCAGACAGGCTAGAAAATCCTATGCAAATCTGATTGTGGGAATTCATGAGTTCCCTGCGGATTTGCCTACGTTTATAGAAGAACCAGGTCAGTATATTCCATCCGGACTTCCGGAATGTGACCTGATACTTGCTATTGGCATTCATCCTGATCTCCTGGCAGCTCTTCCGGAAGTTGTGAAGAAAACGAAGGCAAAAGCCGTAATTGCACCTGCTGAAGATTCTAAGAAAACTCCTGCCGGAGTTCTTGAGCAGCTCAGGAAAGAGCTAGAGTCCATAGGAGTCGAGTTCGAGGGGCCAAGGCCATTCTGCGCCCTTGAAAAAACCGGAAAGCCTGTTATTGATTCATTTGTTGATCTTGGTTTCGGAAAGCCTGTGCTCAGAATCGAAACGAGCCATGATGGGAAAATGTTCATAGGGGCAGGTGTAATCAGGGATGCCCCATGTGGTTCAACCTGGTTTGTGGCTAAAAAACTCGGCTGGTCTGACATTCCTGCATATAAAGAAACTGTTTCAGGTGCTCATCACTCATACCCCTGTACTGCAAGCATGGACAAAGACCCACAGCTTGGGG
>JAUPKV010000313.1 GCA_030837265.1 Methanobacteriota archaeon | reverse complement strand
ACTCCGAAAGGAGCTGCTTCAAGTGCTTCAATTAGAAAATATGAGAGCCAGGACAATGGACTCATAATTAAACCCTCCTTTTTGACATCATTGTCATTCAGGAGGGTTCTTTATTTCCAATTACTAAAAGCAAATGGCATAACTCAATCAATGTCAGCTAAAGGTAATTGCCTTGATAATGCCCCTATTGAATCATTCTTTGGTCATTTAAAAGATGAAATAGAATACAGAAAATGTAAAACTTTTGAAGAATTGGAAGATATGATAAAAAATTACATGTATAATTACAACAATAATCGATATCAATGGAATAAAAATAAAATGACACCTAACCAGTATAAACAATATTTACTTGCCGCTTAGTTGTCCGAAGCTAGGGGTACAGATCATCTGAAGTGGTCCCCATTATTAGGACAGTTTTTTAAGATTGCTTAGTGGAATCCACTCAAATCTTTAAATTCTATAAAAGTTATTGTAACACAAGATTTATCTCTGATTAAACTTCTTCCGGAGTCTTATCACCAAGTGAAGTATGAGGTCTGTCATTATTGTAATCCCATATGTATTCTCCTATGTTGAATATAGCTTCTTTAACTGTCTCATAAGCCTTGGTATAAACTTCTTCATATTTTAAGCTTTTCCAAAATCTTTCTATAAAAACATTGTCAATGGCTCTGCCTTTACCGTCCATACTTATTTGAATGTCATTTTTTAAAAGTATTTCTGTAAACTCTTTGCTTGTAAACTGACAACCCTGATCTGAATTGAATATTTCCGGTTTTCCATGTTTGGATAAAGCTTCCTCAAGTGCTTCAATACAAAAACTCGTATCCATAGTATTAGATATTCTCCAAGAAAGGATTTTTCTTGAATACCAATCCATAACCCCTACAAGGTAAATGAATCCTTTTCTCATAGGAATATACGTTATATCAACACACCAGACCTGATTCGGACGATTAATTTTAAGTCCTCTCAGCAGATACGGATATTTTAAATGTTGTTTATTAGGAATTGTGGTCTTTTTCTTCCTTCTGTAAACAGAACTTATTCCCATTAATTGCATTAAACGCCTGATTCTTTTCTTGCCTACTTCATATTTTAAACGTTTTAACCTTTTTGTCATTGCTTTATAGCCAAGAGAAGGTCTTTTCATGTAAAATCTATCAATGATTTTCATTAATTCAAGGTTGAAATCGCTTTCAGGTACAGGCGTATAATAGAAAGTGGAACGATTTACGGAGAGCAATGCGCATTGAGCAGCTATACTCAATCTTGGCAGTTTCTTTATTAAGCCCAGTTTTTCGCTCGTTCCTAACGAAGACCGGGCAGATTCTTTAAAAACTCTACCTGCATTTCAAGTTTGCCTATTTTTTTGTACAGCTCGTCTTTTTCTGTTTTGTCGGCATTTTCCTGAGATTTTATATCTCCTCCGAATATGCCGGAAAAATTTTCAAGCGCCTGTTTTTTCCATTTGCCTATTAAATTCGGATGCACCTGATAAATTTGCGATAATTCTGTTGATGTTTTTTCGTTCTTAATCGCTTCTAATGCCACTTTTGCTTTAAATGACGGCGAATGATTCTTTCTTTTAGACATTTTTTCTGCTCCTTTTATTTTTCTATTCTACCTGATTTTTTTGAGCAGTTTTCCACCTATCTTTTTTGTCTAATTTTTGGGTACCACTACACTGCTCTGTGTCCCTGTTTTTTCTTACGTTTATATGCAATTTCTTCAACAGTCGGCTCAGGAATTTCAGGTTTAGTTTCTGATTCTGCCTCATTAAAAAGAGAAAGTTGATCAGTGCTTGTTTTTTCACTGGAGCTTCCGAAAATTTTATTCAGGTGAAGACGGTGTTGTTCTTCAAACCACTTTAGTTTCAGCTCGAGTTCAGTGTATTTATTCTCAAGTTGAGCTTTTTCCTCTTTTAAAAGCTCAACTTCTGTTTTCAGATTCTCTATTGTTTGTACTGTATCGCTCATTCCCTTATTATATCACGCTTAAAGAATAAACAAGCATAAATTACTTTCATATGACTAAGCTTGCAGGTATTTTTTTGTGGGCTTCTTTTTGAGAAAGAGATAATCCGTCCAACAGCCACTGTAATTCTCTGCTGCTTAGCAACAATGGCGAGGTATTAATTTCTTTCGGCCACCGGAAAACTCCTCTTTCAAGACGTCTATAATGCAGCCAAAATCCATTATGCTCCCATTGAAGAATTTTTAATTTATTGCAATTTTTATTACAGAACACAAACAGACTGTTAGAAAACGGGTCGAGTTTAAAGCTTTCTTGTACTATTGCAGCCAGTCCGTCAATAGATTTTCGCATATCTGTGTTTCCTGCTGCTAAATACACTCTGCCTATTCCTGTATTTATCATAAAGATTTCAGTGTATTTAAGACATCTGTTAAAAGTTCTTTATTAAAGCCTGTAGAGACTTCAATGCTTACTTCTCCGATTTTGATATTCAGCGGAGCGACTGTTAAATGCTTGTTTTCTTCCTTTATTTTGACAGGCAGCCATTGAGTTTCTGTGGGTTCTTTGGAAAACTGTTTCAACCAGTAGTTAAATTGTTTCAGGCTGATATTTTTCTTTATGCACCATTCTTCTTTTGTTTTTCCGCTTCTTGTAAATTCTGCCACTTTTTTTGACCAATAGCTCTGTTTTTCTTCTTTTTTCATAATTAACTCCTTTCCGGAGTTAATTATTCCATTTTTATTCGCCTTTTTCTATGTGGGGATTATTTGACGCTTACGACTTTAGCAGGACTATCCAACAAAATATTATTTACAGATTAGCTCAAATTATTTCTCCTCAATCAATAAAAAGATTAATTTTCTTTGACGAAACAGGAACTACAGCAACACTTAAAGACAGGTCTTTAAACGCCTCAAACGCAACATTATCAGCAAATGCTTCAACC
>JAUPKV010000312.1 GCA_030837265.1 Methanobacteriota archaeon | reverse complement strand
TAAAATTGTACTTTTGTGACTTTAATTTATACAAAAGTATCAAAAATCGGAATGTGAGTTCCAGACAAAAAGCGATCATGGGAGATTAGAAAATCCAACGTGCTCTTGAGAAACTAACATTAAATAATTTAAATTTTAGACTCATCACTCCATTGAAGGTGAAAAATTGGTTATAAATCCTGCAGACGGTGAAAGAAACGCTATTAGAGGATTTGTTCCTCAATACCGGATTTCTGCTTCTTTAATTCTGCGACATTTACATGAAAAAAACCTTAAATGGATTAAAATTGCAGATCCAGCAGCTGGGCTTGTGGATGATTTCCAGATTTGTAGGCATTCTCAAGTAGATGCCTATCAAGTAAAGTGGAGTACATATCCAAATAACTTCACCTTAAACGATCTAATAAAAAAGTCAAAGAAAGCACCTAGTTTAATTTCTCAGCTAGCTGAGGGATGGTTAAATCTCCGTGAAAAATATCCTGATTTTCGAATCGTAGTACATTTGGTTACTAACAAAACAGCTTCATCGTCAGGAGGCATACCAAAGGGGGAAATCGCTCTCCCCAATAGACATTTTGCTGGATTTATCGAACAATGCTGGAAACCTTTGCAAGATAAAACTTTAGGTTTTGAATGGAAAGTCCCTCAAGAATGGAGAAAAACCTGGGAAATAATTAGAGTAGCGAGTGGTTTATCAGAAGAACAGTTCAAAACTTTCGTTTGCAGTTGTAGACTTGAGTTCAGGTATTCTCTCCCAATAGATAAACCAACAACATTAGAACAACAAATAGTTGAAAAGGATGTAGATCACGTAACTACAACGTTATTTAATGTAGTTATAGATCCTCAACACATCGTTAAACTCGATAGTGAAGAACTACTCATTAAACTTGGATGGAAGGATCGTTTTGAATACAGAAGTTTACATGAATTTCCAGTTAATGAGGAGTATTATTAACCTATTGAAGAAACAGTAAATGAAATTTTTAGCTCTATAGATGGACTTCTTGGTGGTTATATTGCTTTACTTGGCACACCAGGCTCTGGAAAATCAACAACTTTGACTAAGACCTTAAGGGAAATCTCAGCAAGAGTAATTCGTTATTATGCCTACGTTCCTGATGCACAAGATCCATTAACTCTACGTGGTGAATCAGTAAACTTTCTGCACGATATAGTACTTAGACTTGAGGAATTTGGATTTTATGAGGATGAAAGCTCATCTGGATTTGAACGTGAGTTACTTCTGAGTAGATTCTATAGACAGATGCAGAAGCTTCATGAAAATTGGGAAGCTACCGGAACTAAAACAGTAATTCTAATAGATGGCCTTGACCATATAGAAAGAGAGCAACATCCTGATCATTCACTATTAAAAGATTTACCAGAACCTCATCAAGTACCAAATGGAGTCTATTTTATACTAGGAAGTCAAACGGACTCTCCATTTCCTGATAAGGTTCAAGCCACAGTTCGTACTCCTAAAAGACGAATTGAGATGAGACCCCTAAAAAGACAATCAGTTTTCAATATACTTAACAAATCTTCAAGAAAATTGTCAACACTCCAAAAAGAGAAAATATTTTCTCTTTGTGCAGGGCATCCTCTTGCTTTAGCTTATCTTTTAAATCGTCTCTCTGAAGCCAGCAACGATCAAGAGATAGAGATTATTCTTGAAAGCACAGACAGTTTTAAGGGGAACATTGAGGAGCAATATCACAGTTATTGGAAGCAAATTGAAGGTGACTATGAATTAGTCGAGTTACTAGGTCTCTTGACACGTATTCGAGGTGCTATTGATTTATCATGGGTAAATACTTGGAGTAACGAATCGATTGTATATAAACTGAAGAAAAATATGGGACATTATTTCAAGCGTGAGACCCTGGAAAGATGGTATTTCTTCCACAATAGCTATCGACTATTTCTAAACGAAAAAACAGCTGAATCTTATCCTGGAGAGTTTGATTCTTCCAAAGATATTGAATTTCATTCAAAGTTAGCTGAAAAATGTGCTAATACCCCAGAAGGCTCACGTTATAGATGGGAACAACTATATCATCTATATTTATCCAAAAAATATGAGTCTGTTTTAAAACTTGCAACTCAGGAATGGTTTAGAAATCAATTTTTAGCGTATCGGCCTGTTGATTCAATTAAAAATGATCTGAAGTTAGCCCTTAAATCGCTTGAAATATGTACTGATCCAGTAGCCCTTACACGCATAGAACTTATTGACGCAGAATTGGACCAAAGAGAATTTCATTTGGGTGATTATAAAAGTAAACTTATCTCACTTTTATTTGATCTTGGCAAAAGTGAAATTGCAGTAGAATACGTAAGAGATGGAAACAGACTTCGTATTGATCAAACTGAAGCACTTCAATTATGCACAAAATTGAGATCTCGTGGACTATTAAAAGAAGCAAAAAAGGTCTTTGAATTATCGGAGCCTTTGGATCTTCTTTATCAGAGAAAACCAATTGACAATGATTCTCAAGATAAGAGCGTCTCACTTATCAAGGAATGGGCAAAGGCAGCGGCCCATTTTCAAAATATTAATGATGTTACTAGAACTATTCTTAACTTACATTTCGATGCTGACCGTTTCCACCAATTGGATGCAGATACTGCAACGAGTCTATTACAAAAAAGAATATTGTTCAATGTTGGCCTGGAGTTACTGAATGAAGAAAAATGGGAAGATTTAGAGTTATTAATAAGTATTTTTGGTACAGGTATTGGTGATGGGGAAAATAATTGGTTTTGGATTCATGCACATGCTTGGAGAAACAGGATTATTGCAGGAGATCCAGAAAAAGCACAGTATTATCTACAAAAAGTCCTTGATAAAATAGATCATTTAAACCTTAATTCAGAAAAAATTGTATTTCTAGCAGAAGGCATTTATAGGATTCTATCCGATTCCAAAAAAACAAAAGAATTGTTAGAAAAAGTATCTCAACCAAAGGTAAGAACGGATCTCAGTTCTCCCAATGAAGGTTTAAATCCTTTTATTCAAAGATTCAGCTTAAATAGAATTCTATATGCTCTGGGAAGTCAAAAAGATCCTAAGGAGATTGTTCCAGACACCGAAGATCCACGGCATATAGGAATAACAAAATTTGAACAAGCTGTCTGCTTCTTAGCAAGAATTTGGGCGGACTCTTGGAAAAATAAAGAATGTCAAAAATTACAACTTGACAAAGAGATCTTACCTTTATTGCGTCTCTTTAATAGAAATTATAGATCTTCAGAAGAAATGATTTCCTGGTTCATAGTTAAAGACCTTCGAGGGGAGTTCTATGAGTTACTGGTGCAAGCAGTTTCACAGCATGGACAAGAAGTTATCGAATCTCTACGTATTTTATTTGAAAAAGAATGGAACAATGTCGAAACTGGTAATTTTTGGCCATCTGAAGTTCGTCGACATGTAATTATTGCCCTGTGGGAAGTAGGAGTCAGCAGATCTTGGGCAATTGAAAAATTAAACACCGATTTTCGTCAAGCGTTTATGTCCCTTAATTGAACCATGCT
>JAUPKV010000311.1 GCA_030837265.1 Methanobacteriota archaeon | reverse complement strand
TGAAGAAAAATTGTCTTATTTTCCTGAGATTCCTGCTCATAAAAGAGCAGATAGTAAACACACTCCGCCAAACATTATTACATGTTCTCAAAATATAACTGATAAAGACGCAGTAAAAACAGCAATAAACAAATCCAGTCTATCCGGACAGAGCCTGTCCAGTTATTTTTTTCCTGAAAATGTTTTACCTAAAAATGTTTTACCTGAAAATGTTTTACCTGAAAATGTTTTGCCTGAAAATATCCTACTCTCAAAGACAGGAGACAGTCATGAATATGGAGCAGAAGGTAAACTTTCTACAGATGAGTTTTTCGATTATGAAAGTGTTATCAAACCTCATGTTAGGCCCCCCTTTTCCAGTTCACGAATTTATACAGAAGTTCCTGAAAACACAGAGTTTCTTGAAAGTTATGATATAAGTGGGAGGGCAGGGAGAAAACTTGAAGTTACTATTTACAGGTACACCGACAGACCTGAAAAGCTCTACATGATCAGGCCCCCGGAATATAACCTTCGGCAGGATGAACTCAGGCTGCTTGAAAAGGTACGAAGAAGGATGATCGGATACAGGCCAAAGGACCTCGCTTTTACAGAACCTGCGGGAGCAAGGGAATACTTCAGGCGCATGGCAAAAGAACTTCTGGAAGAAGAACTGATTTCAGATAGGGAGACCTGCGCTCCTGAAGAGCTTGAGAGCTATGCTGACCTGCTCGCACGATATACTAACGGACTGGGGATTGTTGAAGACCTGCTTTCCGATTCCAGGATTACGGACGTATATATCAATGCCCCGGCCGACACTAACCCTGTCCATGTTGTAATGGATGGGGATGAGTGTGCAAGTAATGTGTATCTCTCACAGGAAGATCTTGATGCTCTCGTGTCCAGGTTCAGGGCAATTAGCGGCAGACCTTTTGGAGAAGCTGTCCCGGTGCTTGAACTTAACCTGGATGCTTTCGGAGTCAGGGTATCGGTGATTGGAGATCCCCTGAGTGCCAATGGGCTTGCTTACGCCTTCAGGAAACATTCCCTTTCTCCCTGGACTCTGCCAAAACTGATCAATACCAGATCGATTTCCCCCCTTGCAGCCGGGCTTCTAAGTTTTCTCATGGACGGGCAGGCTTCAGTCCTGGTTGCAGGAGAAGTCGGAGCCGGAAAAACGTCCTTGCTGTCGGCTATGCTGCTTGAAATTCCTCAGAAGTACAGGATTCTGACAATAGAAGATACTCATGAACTGCCCATTGAAAAACTCCAGGGAATGGGCTGGAAAGTTCAGGCAATGAGTTCCTATTCTTCTGTTCTAAAATCCGGAGCTGAAATGAGTCCTGAGACCGCGCTTCGGGCTGCACTGCGGCTTGGAAGCTCGTCACTGGTTTTAGGAGAAGTCCGGGGCCCGGAGGTTAAAGTACTCTACGAAGCCATGCAGGTTGGGAAAGCCGGAAACTCGGTTATTGGTACCATTCACGGTTCTTCAATTGAAAACGTATATGAGAGAATCGTACATACTCTTGGAGTTTCCCCTGCTTCGTTTAAGGCAACGGATGCAGTAATAATTTGCTCGGGTATAAGAATCGAAGGAAGCATGAAAAAGATAAAACGCGTGAGCCGTATCGCAGAAGTTTCCAGTATACAGATCGAAAATCCTGACCCTTCCGAAGTTTTTACTAGTATAATGAACTACGATGCCTCTCAAGACTGTCTGCTTGCAGAAAAGGCGCTTGAACAGGGGCAATCGGAATTAATCGGAAGGATTGCCAGCAAATGGGGAATTTCTATAGACAGGGCCTTTAAAAATATAGAGGTCCGCACAAGAATTAAAGAAAAGATTGCAATTGAAGGGCTTCACAATCCCTTATTGCTTGAAGCCGAGGCAGTCAGCCAGGCAAACAATATGTTCTGGCTCCTTGCAGACTCACTTACAAAAAACAAAGATGATGAACATGAACATGGAATCAGCTCCGATTCGAGCTTAGGGGGAGATCTGGAATTTCTCTACAGACAATGGGAGGCCTGGTTTGAAAATTTTTCCAGGCAGATGCATGAACCTGATAGGTGCATGAGTCAGCAGATACGGGAATTTTAAGGTAGTTATCTGAGGGGAAATATGGCAGAAGAAAGCAACTGGTATGTACGGGTCTGCAAAACGACAGTTAGGCAATGGGGGTGGGCCGTCCGAGACCCAACCGGCTTCAGCAAGCAGTGCGAAAAAAGCGTTAGTCAGGAGTACAGGGACGCTTTGAGATTCACCGGTTTTGATCTTGAAGCCTTTGAGACAGTATTTTTTTCTTATGCCGGAACGGTTGTAACTTTAATCCTGCTGCTTGGCCTAGATCTTGTTTTACTTTCCTCAAGAAGTTTTGAAGCAAGGACTATCTTTATCATGGGAATCCTGACGCTTGTCATCCCACTTGGAGTGCTCTACTACCTGAGCGAGTATGTAAAGATCAGGGCGAAACTTATGAAAATTTCTTCCCTGGGAGATATCCCTGAGATTCTGAGCTACATTGTTATGTCCATGAAACTGGTCCCAAACCTCGAACACGCCGTCCTTTTTGCAGCTCGGAACTCCGAGAGGCCGCTTGCAAAGGATTTAAAAAAGCTGATCTGGGACCTGAACCTCAGAATCTACAGCAGTATGGATGATGCTCTCCTTTCTTTTGCTGACCTGTGGGGGAGAAACAGTGAATATTTCAAACGCTCCCTCCACCTGATAAAGAGCTCAACGGCCGAGCCTGACGAAGCCCAGAGAATCATAACCCTGAACCGCGCTCTGGACATAAGCCTCGAAGGCACGGAAAACCTTATGGATTCATATGCGGCAAAATTGAAAACCCCCAGTTACGTACTCTACTCTATTTTCATCCTGATACCCCTCGCTCTTGTGGCTCTTCTACCCGCGGTCACGGTCGTGGGTATGAAACCTAAAACAATGGACCTTATACTTCTTTATGATCTCATTTTCCCCCTGCTTGCAGCAGTTTATTCCGAATATATTCTCCTGCAAAGGCCTGTGGCTTTTATTCCGAAACCGATTCCGGATTCTCATCCCGATCTTTCGGATATCCGACAGAAAAAACGCTTCGCTGTAATACTTTCACTCCTGGTTTTCTTTTTGATAGCTCCTTCAGGATATTTCCTTCTGTTCGTCGGGAACCCTGAAGGGATTGTAGCAACAACGCCTCTTGGAGGTTACGTTCCCCCAACCCTACCTCTAGTTCTTGGCGGAGTTGCCGGAATTTCAATCTATCTCTATTTCTCTTCTGCCCCCTACAGGAAAATTAGAGACAGGATAAAACAGATGGAACAGGAATTCGCAGACTCTCTTTTTGTACTGGGCAGAAGGATCTCGGAAGGCAAATCCCCTGAAGAAGCCTTTGCCTACACAGCCCGAACCATGGAAGGCTCAACAATAGGAAAAACCTTTGAGGAAATCTCCACGAACCTGCTCAGTATGAGAACAAACCTTAGAAACGCGATTTTTGATGAAGAATTCGGTGCCTTCCGGCATATATATTCCGAAAGGATCAGAAATACCATGCTGCTCTTTACGGAAAGTGTGTATAAAAACCATGAAGCTGCCGGCGCCTCAATTATCAAACTTGCAGACCATTTAAAAGAATTGAGTGCAGTCGAAGAACGTATCCGTCGTTCACTTTACGATGTAACATCTACCATGCGTTCGACTGCTGTTATTTTTGGTCCGCTTATCGCAGGAATCACTCTTGCCCTTGCCGAAGTCATTACAAAAATCCTGAGCCAGGTCGGGGAAAAGATGAACAGGATCCCTGAAGATCTGTCCGGAATGCCAGTTGAGATCGGACCGGGAGCTTTTTCCCAGTCCATTGCTCCTGACAGTTTCCTGCTTGCGATAGGAATTTATGTAATCCTAATCAGTGCTATCCTTACCCGTTTTGCAGGCTCGGTTGAGTATGGAGGAGATCGGGCGCAGTTGAAGTACGACCTTGCCTGTATGCTTCCCCTTTCGATTACTATATTTGCGGTTTCCACTGCGGCTTCAAGGGTTGTTTTCCGAGGGCTGGTATGAGGTTGAGTGGCAGTAAATTTAAGAATTAATTGCTTTTTAAACAATCAATCGAATGTTGTTCTTTAAGATTCCTCAGAAAATGAAGGATTCTGAAATTAGAAGACAATTATGAACTGCCTATTGATAAGCTCCAAGGCATGGGCTGGAAGGTTCAGGCACTGAGTTCCCATTTTTCAGCAAATGTTATTAAATAACAGCAATTTCTATATACGAATAAAAAGGGATATATTCAATATCAATTTTTCAGCAAATATTGTTAAATAACAGTAATTTCTATATATGGATAAACATGGAATTTACTCAACATTTTTTAGACAATTTAATGCAGCTTGATGAGCATTTAAACTCAATAACAAGCGAATACGGCCTTCTTACTTATTTTCTCTTGTTCGCCATTATCTTCTGTGAAACAGGCCTTGTGGTAACTCCTTTCTTACCGGGGGATTCTCTTCTTTTCGCGACTGGGGCTCTGGCTGCCAGAGGTATGCTAGACTTACCAACTTTAATAATTATTCTGTGTGTTGCATCCATTGCAGGTAATACTGTTAATTACCAGATTGGATGTTTTTTAAGAAATAAGGTCGCAAACCGTGAAAATATAATTTTTATTAAACAGGAATACATTGATCGAGCACATCTATTCTTTAAGAAAAACGGAGGGAAAACATTACTAATAGCTCGCTTTGTACCTGTAATCCGATGTGTGGCCCCTTTTGTAGCAGGTGTGGGAGCGATGCAGTATTCAAAGTTCATTTATTACAATGTCGTCGGTGGAATTGCATGGGTATCTTCACTCCTTCTTGGAGGATACTTTTTCGGACAACTGGCTGTTGTAGAGGATAACTTCAGCTTTTTCATACTTGCAATAGCTCTTATTTCACTGGTTCCCGGCTTTATTACCATATTCAGAAAAAATATTCTCAAAGTATGACGTGATTACTCCGAGCTTCTTTTTTGCCCTCACAGTTTTTTAAAATTGGATCCTAAAGTAGATTAAGATGCAAAAAGGAAATGTCAATCCATCAGAATCGACATTTTCAGCGTAAAGGTATAGAGAGGTCATTAAGAGTATTTTTGGAAAAAATAAACGGATAAAAATCTACGACCAATGATTTTGATTCTTCTAATTTTGAGATCTTTTAATATCTCCCGTGACTATCAAGATTTGGCATCGATTCCGCTGCCAAATGACCGCAAGCAATTGAAAACCCCGAAAATAATGAACCTCCTCTTATCCCATCCGGGGTGACTCTAGCTTTTTCGGCATCAATATCAATTATTGAGATAGTGCTACTGTCGGGATTTGGAATAATTGCACGCATTGTGGTTTGTGAGGCTGTCTGTTCAACAGATGCTGATACAGTAGACAAAGAGAGAATTACAATAAACAAAGCTAAAGCTCTTGAAGTAAAAGCTGTTAAATAAAGGTTTCTCGCATTTTTCATTTATTTCCCTCTCTATTGGTTCACAATATTAGCTATTTTTATTAATTATATTTCAATATATTATAATCGATTTATTATAAATATCATTTCAGGCACATAAAGATTATAATCGATCAAAAAGTGGAAACATTATAAACCGCCACAAGATTACGTGGAAAAAAGTACGAAATAAAAGAAAATAGCTGTAAAAACGCAGTAACTTAAAAGTAGTTTAAGATAAAGAATAATTTCTTCACCTTATTATTACTTTCTGTAGAGAAATAGGCTAAGCAGACAGGCAATTCCGAAAACCATTTCAAAGCCCGGAGTACTTTTTTGAGTTCTGCTCTCTGTTGTAGTATTATTCAGGCCATTGCTTAGTTCCACTGACTCATTTTTGAAAAATTTCCCTTCCTGTTGTTCGGAAGTCTCCTGTTTTTCAGGAGCTTTTTGATTATCTGAAGCACCTTTTGCATTGCCTGTTACTGCAAAGGAAGAATATCCTGAAACATTTGCTTTGATGTATATATACTTTGAATCTTCCCCGGCTGTGTTAACTGGAAGCTGTTCCCATTTTTTATCATTATATCTGTTCAGGGTAATCGAAGCCGGATCTATACTTTTGTCCTGCAGCCAGGATTTTTCAATCTTGAAGCCTATTTCAGGGTTTTCGATGTTTTTCGGGGTCGCAACTCCTCCGTTCCCGACCCATACGTTAAAAGACTTGTAGATTTCACCTGCAGGCAGTTCGGGAACCAGGGAGGATTTTTCTTTTAACAGCTCGGCAATGGTTGTGGTTTTGCCAAAAGTTTTCTTTGCATCGAAGCTCACAGAGACAATGCAGGTTGTATTCCTCGGGAACTCAAATCTTGCCTTGTTTCCGTTTGTAACGAATGCCTGTGAAAGCTCTTTAGCTTCAACATTGCTTTGTAACTCGGGAGAACCACCACCGCCACCTCCGCCACTGCTCCCACTGCTCCCACTGCTCCCACTACTCCCACTGCTCCCGTCACTGTTCTCTGTTTGCACATCTATTGTTATCGTTTTTGAGGTGGTGCCGTTTTCATTACCTGCTGTCAGGTTGACTGTATAAGTTCCTGCATTAGCTTGACTTTGTCACATTCCCTGTTTCAGATCTGCCGCAATATATAATATTGCAAATATTGATTTAATGTAATGAGTTCCATAACTGGAGACTTTATTGCATCAAATAAAATCTCTGTAGAAAAGTACCTTTTAGATGAACATCTTGAAGTCTATCTTAAAACAAAAACTCGTT
>JAUPKV010000310.1 GCA_030837265.1 Methanobacteriota archaeon | reverse complement strand
CATCTAACACTTGATTAAAAACACTTGAAAAATTTGAAGGATAACTTAAAATAGTTTCCAATAATATTAATTACTGGGATTGGGATGCAAATAGGGGAAATATATCTCTAAACGCATTAATAAGGATTGCTAACCCTTCTTCAAATAATATACTTGGGGGAGTATATTTTCGAAGTACTGTAATAGGGATACAGGAATACAGGTTGTGATTCAAGGAGACACAGACTATTTTACAATTCCCTTAACCTTTAATTTGCATACCAATTACCAGGCTAGCCAGCCCAAATAAGAAAGGTGAACGAGCAAGTTTGGGAGTGGGGGGTATAGATAAAAAAGTATCTATGCTTGCTCGTTTAACTTCCCATATGTTTTCATACTGATATATTATTTTTTAAACTATACGTTATTTTTTTGTATACAAAAAATATCTGGTGATATAACAAAAACAACTAAATTTCGATTTTCATATGAGATGGGAAAACAAAAAAGTAAATGAATATTAAAAAACTAATTGTAAAAGCAAATAGGCGTCTTCGCCTGAACAGAAGCTTACTCCTTCTTTGAAGGTAAATGAGAAGCCAAAGGGCATTCATTTCTTTACTGCATCCCCCGAAACAGTCGCTCTGTAAATGTGTCCCATCACAAATCAACAGAGCATGAGTAAATGCCCTCGGACTATTCTTTCTCCTTAGCTCACACCTTCTCCTTAGCTCACACTTCACTATTCAATCTTTTCTGTTCTCTTCTAGTTCAACATATAACAATATTATAAATTACTTTAAATTAATTGTATAAAAAATTGCTTTGCATCAAAACACATTTTTAGATTAAAAGTTTCAAAGCCAGAATTGAACCCGGTAAGGATTTGCATGTTATGGCTTTATTAATCACCAAAAAAATTAATTCACTACCTTATTTTACCGGCTCAGAACACAAAACCAGAATTCACTCTGTGCCAGCGCAGAAACGCATGCAATCTTCGGTCGTTTCAAGCATGTCGATACTACTGTAAAGCAAACCATCAGATCGTTATACTCATTCTCTTGCAGCGTATCTAGAAGGAACTTATACACTCTGGAAGGCATTTTGTGGTCGATAAAATAACACCTTGTACAGCATCAAAATATTCTTTGATTGGATTCTTTTCACTGTTCATCTCACCATTTATCATTAGACTGTTAGAATAAATATATTTAAGCAGTTAATAAGAACAACAACAGATTTATATATTTATCCGATTTTGTTTACTATGTATGTCAAAAGAGAAATGTATCGATAAAATGACATATGTACAAGTGTCATGTGGGAATATCGAAAGAATAAACGCTATCAGTAAGAAGGGGGAAACGTTCGATGATGTTGTTACAAAGCTGTTGGATTATTACGAAGACCTTCAGCGTGAAGACTTGATAAATACGCAGAGCAATGGGAACCAATACAAGAAACAAATAAAGGATAAAAGATGGTTTTATACAAGATTTGGTAGTTTTTAGACATTGCTGAATTACTTCTGCGAGACCAGGGCTTGTACGTCCTAAGGCTAGTGAGCAAGCCAATCGTTCATTATGAGAGATTTAGAGGCTCAGGACTGAAAAGAAAAGTAATTGTGAGAGAATAAGGAACAACGTTTTGAGCCCGTCTAAAGGGCTTAAAATAAGTAGTCAAATGGTAGTGTGACACTAGATATAACTCTTTTATCTTTTATTTTATAAGATTAGAGCCATTGAAGGCATTTTATACCAAAATAAAATGAGACTTTAAAGTCTTTTTAGCTTCAGTAAGTCCCTTAGAAGCCCTTTTCAGGCAGAAGCTTCCTTTGTCAGGATATAGGCAACCATCTCTGGGCTCAACTTGCTTTCTCTTGATACTCGTTCTTCAATCCTTTCAACAGGAGTGCCTTCCGACTTTAATTCCTTTATTCTTTCAATCACTGAGTCGGGAACATTGGCATAAACGTTTATATCCTTCCTGTGACCCCAGACATCTCCCTCAATAAGCCGGATTCGTTTCATATCAAGGAACAGTTCTATTGACTTTGAAACAGTACTCTTGAAAGATTTAGGCAGTTGAATTACCTCAATTTTCGGGCAGGCTTCAACCAGTCTAAGGATATCCTTGTTTGAAGGTCTGAAAGCTAGGTGAACTATGCGTTCATTAGGGTTAAGAGTGGATATCTCTTCGCTAGAACTAACTACTCTGATTTTCATGTATTTCCCCCATTGTAAATTTTTTATTGAATAATTATATTTTACTCGCCTTAAATATTTACCTTAAAGAACTGACTTTTTTCATATAGTATAGGTCCAGTGAATCAACTTCATGATGAATCCGTCATTTTCAGATTCGTGAGCATATCGGAATCGAAACACAGGTTGAAAGTGGAATTAATGGTATGTTGAACCATTAAAGAACCCTTCCGACCTTTTCGACCTTCGGATAATCGAAAGTTTTTTTGCAATTGTTAAAGGTATCCACCCTTCCTTATCCTGTGATTAAGGCTGGTAGCTCCACAGTAAGGGCACTTCTTTGTCATACTAACCATATTATTGTTTTCCATTATTATTGTACCTACAACCTTTCTAATCTTCTGACATGCATATGCTTTAACCAGCAATAATATAATTTGCACCAATTCTTAATCCATTACTTCTTGTAGAAATTTGTGGCTATTTAAGATTATTAAGCGTAAATCCCCGAAGTCTTTAGCTTCGTGGATATAAGTGTCAACTTCATTACATTCTACTGTTATTGATTCTGCTTAATTTTTTATACTTTCAAATTTATTATATATTGCGAGAACCAAGCAGTCGTAACCATTTAAACAGCAAGCAACCCCTCCTCGTATCATCGAATGCGGGCAAACAATGCAAATAACTTCAAGATTATAATTCCTGAAGAGATCGGGAATTACGCCGGAAACGGAAGCCGTAAGGCATCTCCATCAAAACAACTGACACCTGCGGAACGCAGGGGATGAGCCTGTGGACTTGTAGACAATAGTCTGAAGAATGAAGCAGGAAGCCACTCAGTCTTTAGCTGAGTGGTAGTTCACCATAACCCACACACAGGTATTTGTTTTCTTTCTCCTGAAAATTCAGCTATTTTAAATGTCTTATTCCATCCTTTCATTACGATAATTCATCTGGGAAAATCTAATGACTCGAGGTAATTATCGTTAGTCGATGTGAACTGGGAAAAACTGAACTTAAACCCCACAGTTTAACTATAGAATATATTTTTATACGTATCTGCCTTATAGACTAATGAATTGACGCATTTTTTGAGAAAAACATGGCATTGAACTTTGTATAGGCACTTTGGGAATTGTTTACTGAAACCCCCCAGGCGCCTTAAGGAAAGTTGAATTATTCGGACTCATGACTATATAATCTCAGCGAGTGTGGCTAATTTTCTTTTGCCTTATTTTTCTCAAGTGCGTAAACTAAAATCAATAAACTACCGTGATATTTTATAAAGTGGAGGAAAAATGTATAAAGATTTTCACTACTACGGTACTTATGTAGCTGCTCGATACGCAGGATATGCTCCCAACGAAGCACAAATAATAGCTCATGCAGCACAATATGTTGATGACTCAATCCATTCACGATTGATCAATAAAGGAGAACATGGTATTGACTTTCAACCGATTCCTACATGTCATACAACAGGCGAGCTTTGCTGGACTACAATTGGATCAGGACCTTCTATTTCAGAATTGCATCAAGTATGGGTTCCTTTTCACTTCCTACCAGGTAATTACAGATCCCAGGCATTACCGGACCCTAACGCATCAATAAGGATCAGAAACTACACAGGCCCCCAGCATGATTCAGGGATTTTTACAAGTTGGAATTATGATGACAGGGCCAAATGGGAGTTCAAGCTTCAATGTCTTCCGGATAGTCCGATATCTACAGCAATGATTAATGAAATTACCGATAAATATAAAGGACAGCCACATGAGCTTCATCTTATCGGTCTCAGGATGCATGTTCTTGCGGATACGGCGGCCCATGCATATTATGCAGGAACTCCGGCCTGGCATGTAAACGATGCTGGGGCTAAAGTATACGATCTTACTGTGAATCCAAAGCAAGAAGTACCATGGTTACCAACTCCAGGTGGAGAGCAATCCACTCCTGCCACAACTATCTATTACGATTCGATATTTTATCTCGGTCATGGTCGAATGGGATCTCTCCCCGATTACCCATGGATAAAATATGAATATCACCCAAAGTGGTCTTCAACACCGATAGTGAAGGATAATCCGGTCGAGTACCTCAAGGTATTCAGAGTAATGGTTACTGCCCTAAAATGTATCAAAGAGCAAAAAAAATTCGATAGCGCAAATCTTGAACCTGTAGAACAGAAGTATATTTCTGCTATTGATAATATCTTAAGACAAAGGCATGCATTCGGTTTGGACAATTTCAGCATGACCGGAGCCACCGACTTCCGTTGTGGGATATGGAAGAAAGCAATCGAAGGTGGATTACTGGGTCCCGTAGGTATGCCTGAAGAGTATAAAGAAGATGCCTGGTACAATAGTGTCAAACAAACTCAATCTATTACTCAAACAGATTATTACAAATTTAATAAAGCCGCTATCATACACTTGGAATCAGTTCAAAGATATCTAGGTAAAGATGGAATACCATTTGATTGGGGCAAACCTATAATAATACCACCGGAACCGGAAACACCTCCCTTAGTAGCCAGCGAAGACTCCAATATGCATCCCATGCTTCCGGCGGGACTGAAAATGACATGCATGAAGGGGCCGGATACACTCGATTCTTCAACTACCTGTCCTGTAATTAAGTGGCAAGGAAATACATACTGGCCATATAGCCATGTAGACAATAGGTATGCGATGACTATAGTCGCATATAATTCTGCAGGTAACATCGTACATCAATGGTACAAAGAAGGTGCAAGGTATATTTGGCAGATTACCGTGGATGAAATTGCAAAAACAGTAACCTTTTGGGGGCAATCAAACAATAAAATCTGCATGTCCTGGAATGAGCTTTTAACAAATGAAATAAATACTGTATTAAATATGAGATGCTAGATAAAATTTGGCACATAAAATATGGAGGGAAGACTAAATTCAAGATACAGTTAAATGAATATAGTCTAATCTCCATAAAATTTTAAATAAACAAAATTATAGACTTTTTATTTTCTGATATCTCGTTAAGTTTTTAAGGTCAAAATATTTATACTGTTTATGTTCCAGGTGAAAAAAGGAGCTTATATAGCTTTAATAGTTGGCAGTATTTTATATGGAATGACAGGATTATTCTTATTCCAAATCCATGATATGTCTATTACTTCTATTATATTTTACAGATTGTTCTTCGGCCTTTTAGCAATTTCGGTTTTCATTGTAATATCTAACAGCCAGAGTGAACTGAAAATTGCAAAAAAAAAGTTTCTGCTCCTCTTACAAGTCATCTTTGGTTTGATAAGTTTGATTTTTTATTTCATCTGCATCGAGAAAACCTGTTTCTCTATAGCTGTTTTACTCCAAAGCACAGCTCCTATATGCGTAATGCTTGCTTCTCCCTATTTGCTGAAAGAAAAAGTAGGAAAAGAAAGTATTCTAGCTTTAATTATTGCAATTACAGGAGTTTACTTAGTTATCCACCCGGATAGAGGATTTGTAGGCTTTGATCTTTCAGGAAGTTATTATGTAGGGATCGTATCCGGACTCCTTTCAGGACTCTTCTCTGCATTTTGCATTATAAATATAAGAATACTAAAAAGAAATTACTCTGAATTTTCAATTGCATTCTGGACCACTGCCCTATGCTGTCTCCTTATGTCACCTTATGCTTTCGAACCTTCTTTAAATATAATCACTACTAATATTTTTCCACTTTTAGCTTCCGGGATTTTAATAGTGGGAATCGGAGGTATTTTAACTACCATAGGTTTCGCAAACCTTAAATCCCAGACGGGAAGTCTGTTATCTCTGATACAACTTGTTGCAGGAGTATTCTTTGATCTTGCAGTACTTAAAGTTACCCTACCGGCAGACGCAATCGAAGGCTGCATTTTAGTTCTTATTGCATCTGTTATTATCAGTCTTAATGATTCATCAAAACTTTCAATAATAGTAAATGCATATGTAAAAATCGTTGGAGATTACTGTAAAAGCCTCATGAAAGTGAGAAGATGGGGCATGTCTTTACAAATGCTTACAATAAGAAGTAAAAAATGATCTAAGATATAAAATATAATTTTTTTGTCCTGGAGTAACTAAAATGGAATATGATCTTAAAGATAATAATCTCCATTTAGAGGAAAACGTCGTTCCTGCTTATAGTCTGGAAAAAAACAAGATAGGTAATTGTAGCAATTGTGAAGCAACTCTTCTAAGTCTTAGTTATCATGCTGTTGGAAATACTATAATAGTAATAACAAAATGCACTTCGTGTGGAGCTTTCCAAGCAAACTTATATGATTCGGATTGGAACTGGTTAGAAGAAGTTCAGGTTTCTCTGCTTCCTATCCGAATTCCAATTAGCAATCCAATAATTGATGATCTTGAGGGACTTGAAAGGATTCCCATCGAAAAGATTGAAGTGGTATTTAGTGTAGCTGAAATCGAAGCTATTTTTGCAAGTGCAAAAAACGAGACTCCCATTCGTAAGCATTTATCTAGAGCACGTCGAAAGTACTCACTTTTCGAAAAAATATTTGATTTGAGGTTGGAGTTTTAATTTGGTCGTAAATTCATGAAAGAGTGTATTAATGAATCATTTCCTCCAGGAATTGTTTTTTAAAATAAGAATCCGATAACTCCTGCTGCATGAAAGATTTACACAGTAGATCATATAAGGATAAGTAAAAATGGAACTTTAATAAAATGAGTTATATTTAAAAGTTGGTGGCTTTATTGACAATAAGAATTGTTGCAAAATTCCATGTCAAACCTGAGAAAGTTCAAGAATCCAGAAATTCTTACTTTTTTGGAAGAATGGCGCGATGAAAGTAGTATTGATAAGCATATGAAATCTAAACACTTTACAGAAATATTCCCATTGTTTTCAGATTGCCTTGTAAAAGAAGTTGAGGTTGGCTTATACAAAAAAAAGCTGTAAGTTTCCCTGTCATACTTTTAATGCATAAGCTTTTGAGGTTGCAGGCGAAAGTTATTGAGAACTAAAAACGAAACTATTTCTTTGTTTTTTTCTAAACTTAGGGAGTATCAAGATTTTCAGATAATAGCTATCTAAAAGTATATAATAGAGTGTATCAACAATTGGTCGTTACCAAATATTCGGTTGTTATTACTAGATTAGCTTGAGAAAATGTAATTTCTCAAGATTTTCAGTTAATCTACATCTAGCGTTCTATTGGAGTTTCAATGATCTCTTCGAGATTTCTCTAACTCAAATTTATTATCAATAGCCGGAGATAATAAATATAGGACTTACGCAGTCTTAGGCTCTACACATCGTTTTTTCATAACATTTAT
>JAUPKV010000309.1 GCA_030837265.1 Methanobacteriota archaeon | reverse complement strand
TTTTTTAAAGCATAAATCGCTGGTTACTTTATTTTTATTTATAACCAGTAATCGACACAAACCATTATGATTCGTTATTGGTAATCAAGTAGAAAACCGAAGAAATACTATTACTTTCTAATATATATACATAAGTATATTTAACATATATTTTTAAGTTAGATGAAAATTAAGAAAAGCTTAAAATAAAAAAGAATACTCGAATAGTGTGAGGGCAGGAAGGAGTGATGTGGTATACCCATCAAATTCAATTTTATATATTACAAGATAAATATATGTTTTTTATTGATTTCTAATCCTATATATTATATTTAGACAAAGCTATCCAAACTAACTTTTAATTTTAGTGTTCTAATTCTGAGGTACATTTATATATTTTAATTTTCTATATAGATATTACCAGATCAATCAATATATTCTAAGAGGGATCATTTATTATAAAGGATAAACGAAAAGTTCAATTTACCGGAAACTCTACTTATATCGTGTCTCTTCCCATTAAATGGGTAAGGGAAATAGAGCTTAAAGCCGGGGATACGCTTACTCTTACACCCATGCCCAATAAAACTCTGCTTGTTTCTTCAAGTACAGAGTCAAAGGGACGTGCTGTACCCAGGGCTACGATTGAATACATTCATTCGGACAGTGCAGAAAGCAATTTAAGAATTCTCATTTCTCATTATCTTGTAGGCTATGATATCATAAGGCTGACTACCAACAAGGGGTTCAGTGCTCATGACCGCAAGTTTATCAAGGATTCCGTACGCCAGAAAATGATAGGCCTTGAACTTGTAGAAGAATCCCGAAATGAGCTGGTTTTTCAATGCCTGCTTAATTACAATGACCTTCCTCTTAGTCGAGTAATCAAAAACATGTATGGTCTTGTGCTTTCGATGCTTGAAGACTCTATGGCTGCTCTTCGAGATCACAATTTGGAAATTGCCGAAGGTATCATCCAGAGAGATGATGATGTGGACCGTTTCTATTTCCTTTCAGTCCGCCAGCTCAACGCAGCGATTGAGGATATCGAACTCTATGAAGTAATAGGAATCCGGGATCCGCAAGAATCTCTGGAGTACAGGCTCATTACTAAAATTATCGAGCGCATAGGAGACCATGCGGTCAGAATAGCTAAAAATGTCCAGAAAATGAGTTCCGGGGTTAACCCAGAGGACCCTATTTTCAAGATGGCTGAGCTCTCCAGTAAAGTTTTCAAAAACTCAATGAATTTAATGACTGAAGAAGACCTTCAGGCTATAAACAATTTAGTTGTGGAAGCCAAAAAAATCTCTCAGTTCGGGGTTTCCCTGGAGCCACGGGAAAGTGGAAACCCGGATAGCATTGAACTCAGCATGGTTCTGGAGAGCCTTCGCAGGGCAGCCGAATACAGCGGCGATATAGCAGAGATTGCAATCAATATGAATGTAAAGTAATCTGAACCTTTTTACCTTTTTGTGTTAAAAAGTAAACTCACATTCCAGCCGCACCAGCTGATATCCTTTATCGAGAAAGGTCAAGTTGCTTTGACCCTCCGTGGCATTAGCAATATTATAAGTAACAGACATTTCCATAGAAGTAGTCGCATGGTTAATCTTTATTATTATATAGACCTCATTTTGCATTTTGATACTTATCTAATCGCATTGACAAATAAACATGGTCTGCTGATCTATTTATTATTATTTTTTCTACTCTTTAGTGAAACTGGATTTGTAGTAACTCCCATAGTACCTGGCGATACCGTCCTCTTCGCCACTGGAGCTTTGGCTGCTACTGGATCGCTTAATATATCGGCTCTATTTTTCGTATTGTGTCTTGCAGTCGTTTCAGGAGATAACTCCAATTACTTTATTGGTCATTTAGTAAGAAAGAAGATTACAAAAGATGAAGATATAAGGTTTATTAAAAAAGAATACCTTGACCGCACACGCAGATTTTTCAAAAGATATGGAGCAAGAACATTAATAATAGCTAGCTTTCTGCCTATAGTCCGTACTGTAGCGCCGTTCATAGCGGGTATGTGGCTTATGCCCTATTCAAAGTTTTTTTGGTATAATGTAGCGGGTGTTGTCTCATGGGTATCTACATTCCTCTTTGCAGGATACTTTTTTGGAAACTTATCTATCGTAAAAGATAACTTTAGTCTTGCAATACTTGTGATTCTTCTTGTTTCTTCATTTTTTGGCATAGTTACATACATTCAGAGCAAACGTAAATCAAAAATGCATGATTAGGAGCCTTCATTGAGTATTAACCTAATCACAACATCACATTCCTGTACTGAAAAGTCGGTTCTGTTGAAAAATTCATAGTAAGGATTCAATTGAATACCGATTGTGCTGTTCTTAACGTAAATTAGCTACTTTAAAGCCGTATGAAAAAGCAGAATCCAAAAACCATTCTTTACAGGTTTCCTATTTAAGGGAATCAAACTTATTATGTGTTATGTAATATTCTTTTCTTGGGAGAGGGATAACAATGGATAAAGAATTTTTTAGAACAGATGAAAGAGAACTTGCCAAAACAATCTATAGTCC
>JAUPKV010000308.1 GCA_030837265.1 Methanobacteriota archaeon | reverse complement strand
TTCGTCTTTTGCAGAAAGGTCTATATCGGACACTATTATTCGCTCTTTGTCTCCGGCATCAGCCTTTACCTCACCAAGGGAATCCACGATCATTGAATTTCCGAAATAGCTGATGCCAGGGGCAGAACCTATGCGGTTGCAAGCTATATGGGGGATCTGGTTTTCGATTGCTCTTGCTCTTACAAGGGTTTTCCAGTGTTCGGATTTCGGATTTGGGAAAGCTGCTGTCGTTATAAGTAGATCGGACCCTGCAAGAGCAAGTTTTCTTGAAACTTCCGGGAAGCGAAGTTCATAACAAATCTCAAGGCCAATTTTCAAATTTTGCTTTTTAAGGGAAATCGGTTCCAATGAATTTCCTTTGGAGAAGAACTTATTTTCTCCCCTGAAAGGATGAATTTTTCGATAAGTGCCCGCAAGAATACCTGATTCAAGACAAAAGCCGAAATTATAATAAAGTATAGGGTTTTTACTCCCCTCGGTTTTATCAATATTTTCTACAGCTTCTCCAATAACTTTCTGGATTATTGAACCGATGAGAATGCAGTTGTTAGCCTCGGAAAAACATGCCAGGTTCTCAAGGGTAGGTGATGGCATGGACTCTGCCGCATGTTCGATTTCCTCATAGCAAAAGCCTGTGGAAAAAACCTCCGGCAGGACAATAATTTCTGCTCCTTTTGTTACGGCTTTGAGGGCCAAATGAAGCGCTTTTTCAAGATTTTCCTGCTTTTGGCAGTGGAGAACATCCATCTGGACACAGGCAACTTTCATTTCTTACCATCAACCTCATGTTAAATATTTTCATGAAGGATAAAGAATAAAGGGTTATAGCATCAGAGTAGTTTGCTTGCTTCTTGCTACCAGACCATCAAGGTCAATACTGTGTTTAATCAAACCCGCCAGTACATCATTTGCAGGCCTGACAATCTCATCTTTATTTTCTCGGATTTCAAACGCGGGATCATCTGATGGGATCTCAATTCTCGTTATATCCGCACGGGCTTTTTTCAGATGAGAATCGGGAAGTTCCACAACAGAGCCGGATTTTTCCAGGTATTGATCGAGGTGTTTTTGAGTAATCCCCATAAGTTTCAGTTCTTTACGGAAACATGGCCTTTCAAAAAGTCTGCTTACCACATAAACACCTACTGGAATCCTCAGGTCCAGATCAATTTTGAGCAGTTGAGTCTTGAAGATAGAATAAATGTATTCAGGATCCGAAAGTTCGGAAAGCTTTTGGTCTTTATTTTTTTCTGATATTGAATCCTCGATTTTTTCAGTTATGTTTTCAAGAATATTATTATCGGCTTTTTCAGGCAGAGAATATATTTTTGAAGGGGGTACCTCGATTTCCTCCAGAATATTAAGGTCTCTGAGTGCCCTGAGATACCCGGTAAGAAAAAGGCGGTGCTCATCTATGCCCCCAGCTTTTAGTTCCCTGGAGAGTCCGCTGATCGAAAGTTGTCGTCCGTCAAGTAATTCCAGAAGTTTTTGATTTAGTTTCTCTTCCAACTAGACCACATCGTGGTATTGATCATAGATATTCCGCAGGCTTGGTCTGGAATTTTCCGTACTGAAAGGTTAATAAGCAAGAAAATTGCAGAAAGTATTACCGATGTAATCATCCGGCATAATATAAAGTTTGTGAAAGAATTCTGGAACGGGTTTAATTTAAAAGTGTATGGAAAATCCACCTGAAAATATTATACGAAAGCCCCGGAAAGAGTATTCCGACAAACGTTGAGTCAGAAGTCCTTAATTTAACTCCCGTAGGCAAAAAGTTTAATTTAAATGTGGCGGAATCTAAGGGCAACGCTTAAAAATAATAATTGCCTTAAGGATTAGGCTTAATCGGTAATTTACACGGATGCAAAGGTAATTGCACAGCAGTGGGGTAGGTACACACTCCAAATATAAAAATTGTCAATTATACTCTTCGCTTTAGAGTTTAAGTTTCCTAATTTCAATCTACATATATTGATATTAATTAAAGAATATATAATTATTATATCTTTATCCGAGTTTCTTACATTGCTACCAGATGCCTCAAGTGTAGGAAATATAATAATTGTCATATCTGTTTGCTAAGGAGAATGGTATGCATCATAACATATTTACAAACAACCCGACAGTTCCGCTAGACGTCAAGGATAGGTCTATAAGCGAGCTAATGGATGGGATGCTTAAAACAGGCTTTCAGGGAAGGAAACTGGCCGAATCCGTCCAGGCCTGGTACAATATGCTAAATGAAAAAAACATGACAGTATTTATGGGCTTGTCCGGGGCCATGGTCCCTGCTGGTATGCGCAGAATTATTTCCTATATGATCAGGGAAAGGATGATTGATTGCCTGGTAAGTACGGGAGCTAATCTGTTCCATGATACACATGAAGCTCTCGGCAAGAAACATTATGTTGGTTCCCATCTTGCTGACGATGAAAAGCTCTTCGAGCACGGAGTGGATAGGATCTATGATGTCTATGCAGTGGAAGAAGAGTTCAGGAATGCAGATAATTTAATAGCGGATTTTGCAAAGGAGATTGGGGAAATCTCTTGTTCGTCCAGGGAACTCATGTTTATGCTGGGAAAGGAACTTGTGAGGCGTGGAGCAGCAGAAGATTCCATACTTGTAAGTGCATACCGGCAGAATGTCCCGATCTTTGTTCCGGCACTTTCGGATAGTTCAATCGGCATAGGACTCACCATTGCAAGACGAAGGGGAATTAAACTTGAGGTCGACCAGATAAAAGACGTTGACGAGATTACACAGATGGTTGAAAAATCCGAAAAAACCGGTGTAGTTTACATTGGGGGCGGAGTACCGAAGAATTTTATCCAGCAGACCGAAGTAATAGCTTCTATTCTTGGAATAGACGTAGGAGGACATGATTATGCAATTCAGTATACCTCAGATTCCCCTCACTGGGGAGGTCTTTCTGGCTGTACTTTTGACGAAGCGGTCTCCTGGGGAAAAATAGCCGTTCAGGCAAAAAAAGTGCAGGTATTCGTTGACGCTACGATTGCTCTTCCGATAGTGGCACATGCTCTGCATGAAAAATGCCGCGGATTGAACAGAGATGCGCGGGTTTTTAAGTGGGAAGTGTAAAAGGGCCCGATATAAGTTTCAGTAATTAGTCACATTACAAATCTTTATCTTATTTGAAAGCTTATTTAAAACGAGAAGGAGAGGAATAAATGGGTAAAAGAACTCGAATAATCAATGATCCTTCATATTTAGTACCATTACTCAGAACTTTTGGATCAAGAACTCACAAAAAAATATTTGACACTCTATCTAACAAGTGGATGACAAGAGCAGAGATAGATGAATTCATGGGTACCGATTCGTCAAAAAGCCTCCATATTCTGAAAAAAGCCGGACTTCTTGAGAGCCAGTGGAGAGTTCCTGAAGCTGGACAAAAGCCTTCAAAAGAATACCATAGTTCTTATTCAAAGGTTCAGGTAAACTTTCAATGCTCTTTTGAAGATCTTAGCGATATTATTATGCTGACTTTCAAGCCGTATGAGGAAGTCAAAGATGCCATAGAAGAGCTGGAAAGGCTTGTAGAAGAGGGAAATACCTCAATGAGCAATCTCACGCGAACCCTTAATAAGAACCCATTCTACATTTGCGCTGTAGCCCGCAGGTCTGAAAAACTTTCCGTAATGGGACAAAGATTAAAACTAATTGAAGATGTTGAGGAGAATTACGATTGATGATCAAGATACTCCAGACTAAAAGTGGAGTAACCAAATTTCAGGTCCTTATCGAAATTGCAGCCCATCAACCCAACGTCAGGCAGAAAGAGATTGCCGCAAAAATTGGAATAACCCCCCAGGCAGTTTCAGAATACATAAAAGAGCTTGTAAACGACGGACTGATAGTAACTGAGGGCCGTGTCAGGTACAGGATAACAAAAGAAGGCGTGGAATGGGTGCTCGAAAATGCCACCGAAATGAAGCGCTACGCCCGTTTTGTTATGGAAGATATTATCAGCCATGTTTCAACCTGGACAGCTATAGCAAAAGAAGAAGTAAAAACCGGACAGCAAGTTTACCTGAAAATGGAAGGCGGTCTCCTATATGTTAGCAGTACGGAAGAGACGGGAGCTTCAGGTAATGTTATATCCGATGCAGTCGAAGGAGAGGATGTAGGGGTAAGCAGTCTTAAAGGCCTTATTGATCTTGAAAATGCAACCATTACCATCTGCAAAGTGCATAGGGTTGAACGCGGCGGGTCAAGAAAAGTCGATTACAAACGCCTGAAAATGCTGGCTGTCTCAAAACCCTATATAGCCGCTATCGGCGTGGAAGCACTTATAGCCCTGCGTAAGATTGGAATAAGTCCGAACGTTATGTTCGGAACCAATGAATCAGTTATCGAGGCTGCATATCATGGTCTTTCTTCTCTTGTGGTTTCTGTAGACGAGCAGGTTTCATTACTGCTTAACAGACTGGAAACCGAAAACCTCGAATATGAGCTCGTTGACCTGACACTGGAGAATCTCTCTTAATTTTAGTTTCAAAAGCAAAAAAAGCACAAATTTATTCGATTCTTTTTAATCAAAATGCTGATCAGCTAATGGCAATAGCTAGGGAAATGGCGTAAGGTTTATTTAACATAAATTCAAATTAATTGAAATTAAAGAGAAGTAGCTGGTAGAACATAAGTCCCTATTCTCGTGTCCTACCTATTTCCAACCCAAAGGATTAAGAGGAGCCCTATTTTCCTCTTAATTAAACGTATCTACTACCGTGTAGATATATATAGATTTTCACAGATATAAAAAATTTTTATAATCAAAGATAATTTTGTTTAAATTTCAATTTAATGATGGCTTCTGTCCCTCTTTTCCATAATTGTTTAAGCTCTTCCTGGTATACAATAGCCGTCGGCACAAACATTAATGGCACAGTTGCCGCAGCTTTTACTCCCTCGGAGACAGGCAGTGCCGCAATGAAGCCCACTCCGGCAACACCATAAATCGGAACTATAGGTATTAGCATTGCTAAACCGATTGTTCTCCTGAAATGAATACCTATTTTTGCAGCAAGGAAACCGTTATGTCCGATGAGCAGACCAATACCGATGCTGGGCCCTATTGTACGAAAAGGATTATACGACGGCCCAATATAAAGTCCAAAGTCAATACCAAACAATGAAACAAGACCATGGAATTGATTCCTATCCTGGCTTGAGTTTCCTCCGACACTTGATAAGACTACTCCTATATCCAGTTGTATAGGCCCTCTTTCTACTCCCCTTCCATCCATCAATATGATTGCTTTCA
>JAUPKV010000307.1 GCA_030837265.1 Methanobacteriota archaeon | reverse complement strand
ATCGATGAAGTCATAAGGATCCCCGCTGTCATGCCTGACACCGTCATAGATTTTGGCTAATTTCAGGTTCATGTCCTTGAAAAACGGCTCAGTGCCAAAAGTATCCGTAAGTGCTATACCAAGATCGCCTTTGTAAACCTCTACCCAGTTTTCGAATGCGAACCTGTTAGCATGCCTGAGCCCCACAAGAGCTGAGGTGCCCATTATCCATTCGTGCCCAATAGTCCCGATCGGTTTTAAGCCGTATTTTTTTGCAAAATAAACATTGCTCGTTCCTGTCAGGGTTTTTATCCGGGTGAGACTTTTCATTGCAGTGTCATGAAGTTCAAAACTCCTTCGCCTACGAGTCCCGAATTCCGAAAAAAAACAGTTGTTTTCCTCAAGGGTTTTTCCAATTTCAAAAATCTTGTCGCTATAGGCAGCAAGTACGGAATCATATTTGAGATTATTTTCAGATTCCTCTTTCCAATCTAATTCTAAAGTGTTGAAATAGAGTTCCGAGACCGCAGCCATAAGGATAACCTCCCATAGAATCGTACTATGCCAGGGCCCTTTTATTCGAATGTCCAGGTTCTTTTCCTCGGTAAGACAGATCTTTACTTCTTCGGGTTTGAAGCGGAAATTCTTAAGGTATTCAAGGTACATGCGTTTCAGGAAAGGGCAGTACTCAGAGAGCCAGCGGTATTCTTCCTCTGACAATTTTAATCCGGATATGTCTTCGTTTATGATTCTTTCCAGTTCTTTTACAAATTCTTCAGAAAAGCGTTGGTGCCCCCGATTAGTAAACCGGTATTCAGCCTCGGCATTGGGAAATAGTTCGAGCACTGCAAGCTGCATTGTAATTTTATAAAGATCGTTATCGAGTATTGATTTTATCACTGAGGATCTTCCTGTAACGTGTTGAATTGCTAAAAAGCAAAATCTGTGCTTTTTTATTAATTTGTACCTTTTCGCTTCAGGTATATAGCCTGCCATATTTTTATATTTTCTGACGTCAAGAGACAAATCAAGTTTTCTTTATCAATTTCCGAAAAAAATTAAACTTATTCCCCAATCATCCCGCCAAACAAATAACTACCGGAAAAGCAAATACTTTATTCCAGATATTTATTTTAACAGGGGTTTTAGATAAATGAAAAGGGAAGTGGAATTCACAAAAAGGGAAGTGAAATTTGCAACAAAATGCGTGCATGCAGCAGAAAAGCCCGACCCGATTTTTGGGGCACATACTACCCCCATATTTCAGACTTCTACATTTATTTTCCAAAATGCCGGGCAGGGTGCGGCAAGGTTTGCAGGGGAAGAGGCTGGATACATATATGCAAGGATCCCTCCAAACACTCCCACACACGCAGTTCTGGCAGAAAAATATGCCATACTTGAAGGAGGGGAGACAGGGCAGACTTTTGCTTCAGGGATGGCAGCAATCACTGCAGTTGCACTCGCTGCCCTCAAGCAGGGAGACCACCTGATTTCAACGGATGCAGTCTACGGCTGCACATACAGTCTTTTTTCCGAGATTTTGCCAAAGCTTGGAATAAGTGTTAGTTTTGTCAATACCTCTGAGATAGAAAACGTGGAAAGGGCCTTGAAACCGGAAACAAAAATGATATTTCTCGAAACTCCTGCTAATCCTACTATGACTCTCTGTGATGTCATGGAAATAGCAGTAATAGCCAGGAAACACGGAGCTCTCTGTGTTGTGGACAATACTTTTGCAACACCTTATTTTCAGAGACCTCTGGAACTCGGGGCGGATCTATCCCTGAGCAGCTGTACAAAGTATATAGGCGGGCATGCCGACCTCCTTGGCGGAATCGTTACTGGAAATAGAGATTTCATTAAAAAAATGGCTAAAACTGTCGGATACACAGGAGGGATCATGGGCTCGCATGAAGCCTGGCTCTGCATAAGGGGACTTAAGACCCTGCATATCCGGATGGAAAGACATGCAGATAATGCCATGAAAGTTGCGGAATTCCTTGAATCCCGGCCGGAGATAGAGTGGGTACGATATCCAGGGCTTCCAAGCCATCCTCAACATGAACTGGCCCGCACACAAATGAGCGGATATAGCGGCATGCTTTCTTTTGAGATTAAAGGCGGAATCGAAGCCGGGCGCAAACTTATGGATAATGTCAAACTCTGTTCACTTGCTGTAAGCCTCGGGGCTACTGATACTCTTATTCAGCACCCTGCATCGATGACTCATGCCTGTGTACCTTTAGAAATAAGAAAGAATGTAGGCATTACTGACGGCCTTGTCAGGCTCTCTGTGGGAATTGAAGACTCAGAGGATATAATTGAGGACCTCGAACAAGCTCTCGCGAAAATTTAAGCATTCGGGTTAAAGCATTTTTTCCCTGTTTGCCTCTAATATCATACTTTTTTCCCTGTTTGCCTATAATATCATACTTTTTTCCTTTTTACCTTTAATTTCACGGATCATTTTACCACCTGTTTTATTTTCAAAATCAGACAAGGTATATGTGCCTCTGAAATAATCTTTTGTCTGCAGGATTAAAGCTCGTCAACTACCCCTGAACTAAAGATTCAGGGGCTTATAATTGAGCCCTTGTTGACCAGATCACCAATAGGAGGAAAGTAATATTGGTAAACGATAGGAAGGAATACAACAATAGTTACGTTGGAATATCGCCTCAGTTCCAACCTCTAAGGATGCAAACTAAACAATCTTAATGGGTTATAGGTAGTGTTTGCATCAAACAAACCCTTCTATATCAGATCGAGAGGAAGACGGATTCAAGTTTTGACTCCACAAAATTGATACGCATAACTCCAATCGGAGGAAAACTATATGTTAGTTTTCACACACAACAAAGACGGAAACCCACTGATGCCTTGTAAACCTTCAAAAGCAAGAAGATTGTTGAAAGAAGGAAAAGCAAAGGTAATCAAAAGAACGCCATTTACTATTAAGTTACTTTATGGTAGTAGTAATTATGTTCAGACTATAATTGCAGGAATGGATGCAGGTTCTAAAGTTATTGGAGTCTGTGCTATGTCCAATGGTAAAGTGTTGTATCAATCTGAAACATATTTAAGAGAAGATGTTTCAGGAAAAATGCAACAAAGAGCTATGTATCGAAGAACTAGAAGAAACAGAAAGACTAGATATAGACCTGCAAGATGGAATAATAGAGCTAATTCAAGACGTGAAGAAAGATTAGCTCCTTCAATTAGAAGTAAATTTGATTCACATTTTAGAGAAAAAATGTTTGTTGAATCTATTCTTCCTGTAACAAAGTGGAAAGTAGAATTAGCTTCTTTTGATATTCATAAAATAACTAATCCTTATGTTCATGGTATTTGGTATCAAAAGGGAAATCAAATGGGATTTTACAATATTAAAGCTTATGTTTTGAGTAGAGATAACTATACCTGTCAACACTGCAAAGGTAAATCAAAAGACCATAAGTTGCATTGTCACCATATTATTTTCAAATCAAACAAAGGTACTGATACTCCTTCTAACTTAATTACACTATGTAATACTTGTCACGATGCGCTTCACGAAGGAAAAATTAAACTCTCTGGTAGAAAATCTATTACAAAACATGCTACTGAAATAGGTATAATCAAATCTCAAATCAAAAAATCGAGTTGGGATTTCTTAGAAACCTTCGGATACGAAACTAAATTCAAAAGAGAACAGATATTACATCTACCTAAAACTCATTACTTTGATGCAGTTTCCATCTGTTTTACCAATCTAAAGGTAAAGTTTGATAATATACTCTATTTGAAAAAACATGTTAGTAAAGGAGATTATCAACAGAGAACAGGTAAACGATCAGAAAAGGTAATTCCTACCGGAAAGTTATTTGGAATTAGAAAATTTGATCTAATTGAAACTAAACAAGGAGTTGGTATAGTTAAGGGTAAACGATCTTCCGGTTACTTTGCTATAACTGATGTTATGGGAAACAAAATACATGATAGTGTCAAAGTTAAGAATGGATGCAAACGACTGCGGGCTAGAACTACTACTTTACTGGAACAGAAAGTCGTTTCGTTAGAGTTGACGCATTCCTCCACTGAGCT